>DATGUX010000032.1:0-2678 GCA_035300985.1 Fodinibius sp. | reverse complement strand
TGTTTTAAAGGCTCTACTGATAACACTTATCATTGGGTTGCTCATGCTTTTGTCCGGTCGTATTTGGATATTTATTCTTGGCCTCGGTATCCTGACCTTTGGATTTTTTGGTGCCCATACCACGGCCAGCCGATGGGTATCGCTGCTTGCAACCGGCGGAAAGAGTACGGCTACCAGCACGTACTGGCTCTTTTACTATGTGGGATCCAGTATAATCGGAACCTTGTCCGGCTCTTTCCTCTCCGCATGGGGCTGGTCCATTTTTGTTTATTGCTTAATGGGCCTGGGCGTACTAACACTTGTTATCACCTTATTCGTTGATGACAAAGATGCGTGAAATAAATGCTGTAGCTGTCACCGGCTAATAAGAGATATTTTATCATATTTCCTGCCTACCGATGAATAACAACTCACCGGAAAAGAGAGAAAAGGATTATTTGCCTTGGATTCTATGAATTAGGCAAATAGAAATCATAACGGGAGAGTATTCATATACATAACAGCGCTATCAGCGGGCTTTCTGTTTTATTTTCGATGTTACTTTTGTAGACTGAACCTACCTATTAATCATAAATGAAAATAGAAAGGCGGACAAAGCAGGAAGGGCTTTACTTTATTTTTAATTACCGGATATTTTGTTAATATATTAGTTACTATTCTGATAGACATTAAAATACATTATGAAAGATTGCTTAAAACAGTTGGCAGGGGTGGTTGCAGTTATAGGGTTGGCGGTAGCTTGTTCGTCATCCGGTGGAGATATTGGCGAACCGAATAACAGCTTTGAAGAGGCCTACTTGGTGTCGATAGGCGATACGGTTAAAGCCGCTATTCTTCCAAAAGGTGACGAGGACTATTTTACACTAACTCCGGATTCAAAGCTTAGCGTACGACTCGCTGTACAGCATCCGGATAATATTAAACCCGAGCTAAAGCTGTAGCCATAGAAAACTTCGAGGAAAAGGCCGTCGGAGGCTGGGAGGAGTTGCCCGGCCAACTTCAATTGGAAAGCGGCCGGCAGTATTACTTTGTGTTGATTGACGATTATAATGATGAGTATTCCACGGAGCCGGTGACTTTAAGAATATTTGAGGTGGAAGGGGACGAGACCGGGACAGAAAATGATACCGATGAGTGAAGAACATCCACCTTAGGGCCGCTTAGAATCTTTTTTACAGAGAGTTGTAGAAAAAATGGCCGTCCAGGAATCAAGGCGCGGAAATTTCTTTTGGAATAAAGGATAACCGAACAAAAATAGATTTGTCTTAATGTGGCGTCTTTGTGATCTTATTGCAATTTAACTAATTCTTTAAATAGGCAAATGATAATGCAAAAATCTTATTGGATTTCTCTATGCTTACTGCTTGGGCTTTTACTGGGCGGCTTATACCAGAATACGTTGGCTCAATCCCAATCGGGCGAGAAGGTAGTATTAGTAACGCTTGACGGCTATCGCTGGCAGGAACTTTTTGCCGGTGCCGATGCTCTTTTGATTGCAAATGAGGATTATGTGTCGGATAGCTCTTCATTAAAAGAAAAATTTTGGCGCAATAGCCCCGAGGCGCGCCGACGGGCGCTCATGCCGTTCATCTGGGAAACGGTAGCTGATATAGGAACAATCCATGGCAACAGAACCCGTGGAAGTAAGGTTAATTTGACCAATAAGATGGCTTTTTCCTATCCGGGATATAACGAGATCCTGACGGGCGAGGCGGATGACGAACGCATCAATAGCAACGAAAAGATGAATAACCCCAATATTACCATTTTGGAGGAGCTTAATAATAGCGAAGCTTATGCGGGAAAAGTAGCTGCTTTCGGCAGCTGGGATGTATTTCCTTATATCATTAATGAGCAGCGAAGCGGTGTGCCGGTCAATGCCGGCTTTGAGAAAGCTAAAGGCGATGACTTGACAAAAATTGAGCAGTTCCTGAATAAAGTGCAGCCGCACACGCCCAGTCCCTGGGGATCCGTCCGACTGGATATGTTTACGCATAATTATGCTTTGGAGTATATGAAAAGAAAACATCCGGATATGGTGTATATCGCTTATGGAGAAACGGATGACTTTGCCCATGACGGTAATTATCAGGCTTATCTGGAGTCGGCGCACAGTACCGATGCTTTCCTGAAAGAGTTATGGGAATACACCCAACGTGATCCCTATTATAAAGGAAAAACGACCTTTATCATTACCACTGATCACGGCCGGGGCACCAAGCCGCTAAAGACCTGGCGGAGTCACGGATCTGATATCGAGGGCGCCGATCAGGTGTGGCTGATTGAGTATGGCAGTCAGGCGCCGGCCAACGGCGAGGTAGAAAAAGAGGAGCAGTTATATAGCACGCAGGTAGTTAAAAAAATCAGAGCCGTTTTGGATCGGTAGAGGGGCAAGCTTACTCCTTATTGCCCCGAATTACTTACCAATACAAAACCGAGAGAATATCGAGTCCAAAACATCTTCGGTGGTGATTTCGCCGGTAATAGTGCCCAGGTCTTTCAGGGCGGCGCGCAGGTCAATCGAGAGGAAGTCGCCGGTCATGCCCTGATCCAGTGCCCGGACAGCACTATGTACATGTTGCTGGGCTTTTTGGAGCGCATCGCGGTGGCGGCTGGAGGTGACTAACAGACTGGAAGCATCGTAGTGTTTGTTTTCCAGCGCCCGCTGTTTCATCACC
>DATGUX010000031.1:0-4728 GCA_035300985.1 Fodinibius sp. | reverse complement strand
AAAGGAACCGGTTTATGCTCATCCAGCTTGAGATTCAGCCCTTCGGGAACGGTCAGCCAGGCCGAACGTAAGCCGGCATTGACGGATACTGTAACCGAATCTTTTTGTCCTGAAAAATTGATATCCATACGATCGGTCTGTCCACCATACACTTTTGAAAGTGACAGTTGTACGGGACCGTCAATACCTCCTTCCACCGCATTAAAGCTGAGACTGAGGTCGCCACTGAGGTCCCCGCCCGCTTCATTATAAGCGTATGTTACTTCATAAAGTGCAGACTTATCAGCAGGCTCCCTTTCTGCTGAGTCCTGCCTGCTTTCTTGAGTGGGCAGCTGAAATAATGGCCCATTCTCCCAGTATTCTAAATATTCGGATCCGCCCAATTTCAATAGGAACTCGCCCATCAGCTCTGGGGGAAGATTAGCAAAAAGGCCGGCCGACTGCTGCTGCCACTCTTGCCACTGCTTTTGCCAGGCATTCCATCGCATCGGACCAAACTGCTCGTAAACGGTATCAAAAGCAGGTTGAGGCTGGCTGACAACCTTAAGATCGTTTATTTCATCCGTCACAGACTGCAGAAGGAGCGTTTGGTACAGCGTGACGGCATCAGCCTGTTTCCACCGCGCCGGAAGCGACCGGGCGCTGGCCCACTGGCCCGTCAGTCCACGCAGCAGCTGATGCTGCAGGCTGCCCCGATTTTTGTATAGATATACGATTGGGCCGCCCCATGACTTGGTCTCCCAGTTGTGGTCCTCCAGCACAACGATCGTAAGATTGCCAAATGGATAATCGGCCTGCGTCTTTTTCTCAATTTGGGCCATCCAATCTCCTGCTTGCTGCAATAACTGTCCGCTGTCAATCGAATCAGTAAGTGATTGCTTGACGGCAATATTTATTTTCGTTTCCTGATAGGTGGTACTGTCACTGTTAAAATGACCCAATGCAAAACCTATTTCCGTAACCGGCATCGTTGTATCAGAAGTAAAACGATATTGGGTAAAATCCTCATTGATGGCTTCCTCAGCCGTCTTTCGCCCTGCGGCCCAGACTTGGTACTCAGTCGGAAGCGAAATCGTAAACGATGGCTTCAATTGGTTCTGTGGGCTGTCCGCTACAGGCACCCAATGCTGCACGGCATGGGGCAACATAGATGTCCAAACGTTATCATGGCGGTCTTTAAGCAACCCAAAACCCGGACTGCCGCTATAACGGATCTTAACAGAATGCTCTTCGCCCTCCACTGCCTTAAAGGGCAGCGGAATGACCAGTGAATTGTTCTTGAGCTGAAAGTCAACCTCCTGCTCATCTACCAGTACATATTGGATTTCCATATCAGAAGCGTGCATACTGAGCCTGTCAATGCTGTCCTCTTTCGCTTTAAACTGATAAGTTGCGGCCCCGTCAATCATCAAATTTTGAGGCTGAATGCCCATCTCTACGGAAAGCTTGGTATAATCAACCTGGAGATCAGGAGTAGCCGAATAGTCGAAGGATTGTCCCCTAAGATTCTCGGGTTGAGTTAGCAGCAGCAAACTAAAAAGAAAAACAGTCCAGCCAGTATATTTAGCTGTGGAAAAGAGCGTATTCATAGCGATAATAAAATTGTACCAAATTGGGATTGCTTCCTAATTAACGGATTAACAGGCTGTGTATTATTTATGGGCCATCTTGCCGGGCCAAGGTGCAGCCCAGGGCTTTAGTTCGATGCCATTTGTAAATAGCTTCCTCCCATAAATAACGCACGGATAGTTCGGGTTAGTTGTCTTCAAATACTTCCAGCACGGCCGGCAACAGCTCGCGGCTGCAAGAAAACCCATTGCCCGTTTTAATTGATTCTTTACCGTCGGTATCGGAAAAGACGCCACCGGCTTCACGCAGGATGGTCCCCATAGGCGCTGCATCCCAGATGCTCAGCTCCGGATCAAACATCAAATCAGCGCGGCCCGTTGCCACCAGCATATGTCCGTAAGCGTCGCCCCAGGTGCGGTGGAGATGGGATTGGGCCAAAAGCTCATCAAAAGCATCGCCAAAGCCGAAATCCGGGAAAGAATACACATCGGTGCTCATCATACTGGCCTCTGACAGATCGCTGCACGCGCGCACCCGGCAGGTCTCTCCATTAAGCCGCGCACCTTTTCCTTTTGCTGCCTCACAAAGCTCATTCAGCGCCGGGGCATAAATAACGCCCACCACCGGCTCATCATCCATTACCACGCCGATCAGCGTAGTATAGAGCGGCACGCCGTGGATGAAGGACTTGGTGCCGTCAATAGGATCTAAAATCCACTGGACAGAACTTGATTCGTTAGCCCGGCCGTACTCCTCTCCGATGATACCGTGATCGGGGAATTGTTCAGCAATGGCCTCGCGCATAACTTCCTCGGTTTCCCGGTCGGCAATGGTTACCGGTGAATCGTCAAACTTGCGTTCCACTTCCACCGCGGTGTTAAAGTGAGTCAGCGTATGCTCGCCTCCCCTCCTGGCAATAGCAACAGCTGCTTGGTGAATAGCATCCAGATCAAAATTCATGTGTACATATTGTCTTAGGGTGATTATTTTCAGTCAATAGAATATAGAACCCAGAATTTGAAACTCCCAATCCCTATTTGAACCCATTAACATGACTGACTCACAGATTTTCAGTACTATTGCTAAAGCATTAGGCCTCAGATCCGGACAGGTTAAGTCCGTAGCCAACTTTTTGGATGACGGAGCCACCGTTCCTTTTATGGCCCGTTACCGTCAGGAGGCAACCGGCGGACTTGACGAGGAGCAAATCCGAAATATACGCGACCAACTGGAATTCCAGCATACCCTTGAGAGCCGCAAAGAGACCATCCTCAAATCGATCAGGGAGCAGGATAAGCTGACGGAGGACCTTGAAGAAAAAATCACCGCCTGCACCGACTTAAATACCCTCGAGGACCTCTACCTTCCCTACAAGCGCAAGCGGCGCACCAAAGGCGATATGGCCAAAGAGAAGGGACTTGAGCCGCTGGCAGATCTCGTCTGGGCGCAGGACACCACACAAGGTAATCCCAATGAGTATGCGGCCAAGTTTGTCGATGAAGAGATGGAAGTCACTGATACGGACGAAGCGATGGAGGGCGCGCTTCATATTGTAGCCGAGTGGATCAATGAATCAGCGGAGGTTCGCGAGAAGCTGCGTGATATCTTCCGGGAGCATGCCGTGGTAAAGACCGAAAAGAATCCCGCCGTCAATGAGCGCACCAATTTTGAAGATTATTATGAATTTTCTCAAAAGGCCAAATTTTTAAAGCCCCACCAGATTTTGGCCATCAACCGCGGTGAGCGGGAGAATATACTCTTTGTCAACATAGACCTCTGGGATGAAGTGACGCTCGAGCAGATTGACGATGTTGTTATCAGCAATGACAGGAGTATTTTCACGCCTCAGCTGCAGGATGCCGTAGAAGATGCCTACAAACGACTGCTTTTCCCTTCGCTGGAACGGGAACTGCGAAACAACCTGACCGAGCGGGCCGACCAGCACGCCATTGAAACTTTTGCTACCAATCTTTCCAATCTGCTGATGCAGCCGCCCCTTGACCAAAAAGTGGTGATGGGCATTGATCCCGCTTTCCGCTCCGGTTGTAAAGTAGCGGTAGTTGACAAAACCGGAAAGTATCTGGAAGGCACCACAACTTATCCAACGCCACCGCAAAAGAAAGTGGCCGAAGCCGAAGAGGTTTACGCTAAGCTCATTGATAAATACAGCGTTAATCTCATTGCCATCGGCAACGGTACGGCCAGCCGCGAGACCGAACAGATCATTGCCAACTTTATACAAAAAAGGAAAGAGCAGCAACCGCATGAAGAACTCAACTATCTGATTGTCGATGAAGCCGGTGCTTCCGTTTACTCGGCATCCAAAGTAGCGGCTGATGAGTTCCCCGATCTGGAGGCGGCCCAGCGCGGCAACATCTCTATCGCCCGGCGCGTGCTGGACCCGCTGGCAGAACTGGTCAAGATCGATCCGAAATCGATTGGCGTGGGATTGTATCAGCACGATGTCAATCAAAACCAATTGGCGCAATCACTCGACGATGTAGTAGAAAGTTGCGTGAACCAGGTGGGCATAAATCTGAACACCGCGAGCGCACCATTGCTCTCACACATTTCCGGACTTAGCCGACGGGTTGCCAGGAACATTGTAAAACGCCGGGAGACCGAAGGCACCTTTGCCAATCGCGAACAAATAAAAGACATTAGCGGAGTGGGTGAATTCCGCTTCCAGCAGTCGGCCGGTTTTCTGCGAATTCCCGAGTCCAATAACGCTTTAGACAATACCGCCATCCACCCGGAAAGTTATGAAGCAACCGAAAAATTATGCAGCCTTTTTGGCATCGATATTGAACTGCTTTCGGACCAATACAAACTGCTTTCTGAGAAGCTCAAAAAAATCGACAAAGAAGAGGTTGCCGAGCAAATTGGAGTAGGTATTCCAACCCTTGAATTGATCATTGAAAATCTTCAAAAACCGGGTCGCGATCCGAGGGAATCTCTGGCCAAACCGGTGCTCCGTGAAGACATTATGAAGATGGAAGATCTGAGTAAAGGACAGACCTTTGAAGGCACCGTTCGCAACGTCGTCGACTTTGGCGCTTTTGTTGACATCGGTGTTAAACAAGACGGACTTTTACATATCTCAAAAATGGCCAATCGCCGAGTTGATGATCCGCACGAAATTGTTTCGGTCGGGGATAT
>DATGUX010000030.1:0-4217 GCA_035300985.1 Fodinibius sp. | reverse complement strand
ATTGAGCTGGTGGCCGGAATCGAACCGGCGACCTATTCTTTACGAGAGAATCGCTCTACCCCTGAGCTACACCAGCAATAACAGTTAGCATGCAATCCGCCAATGCATACTGCGCGCTAAATATACGAACTAAAGCCCTGTGATAGCAAGGGCTAAGCTCAAAATAAAAAAATTAGCGTTCGATAATCTGCTTGAGTATTTTCAGGCACTAATTTAATAACTACTATGCAACAATTGCTTTCTCAAAGTCCGGTGACATTCTATTTAATTGTGTCAACAGCCTTAGTATCATTGGGAGCGCTGTATCTTAGCCCTGATATGCTGCAAAAAGGATATTTGAAACCCTATCGCACCGTTCGGGAAAATACCTGGTACGAGCTGTTGAGTTCAGGTTTCTTGCACGCCGGATTGGGGCATCTGTTTGTTAATATGTTAACACTATACTTCTTTGGTTCTGTGATGGAACGGGTGCTTGGTCCCTATCTCTTTTTAGGACTGTATTTGACAGGAATTATTGTGGCAGGTATTCCATCTATAATAAAATTTAGGAACGATCCCAATTATGCCACGTTGGGGGCTTCCGGGGCAGTAGGATCGGTGCTCTTTGCTTTCATTATGCTATTTCCGATGGAATCGATTTATCTGATGTTTATTCCCATTCCTATTCCGGCCTTTATCTTTGCCATCCTTTATCTGATATACAGCATGTATGCCACCAAACAAGCCCGGGGAAAAGTTAACCATGAGGCTCATATCGCAGGCGCACTCTGGGGCATCGTGTACCTCTTCGTTTTTGTGCCCAATACCATCAATCATATCTTGACGGTCCTGGGCCTGCGGTAGAAAGCCGATCTATCATTACAGATATCGAAAGATACAGATTAGCGGTTGTCAGGTTAGCTATTCACAGAAACCTGAATAATCTAATCTATTCAAATCTGTGTGTATCTGAGGCTAACCGGCCGCTACAAATTAACCTGCTTACTTATCAGGGCGCTTTGAAATACCTATGCTTTGACCTCCCCTCTACTGCACTAAAGTTTCGTAGAGCAGGCAAACCCCTCCTGATTATTCAAGAGGGGCTTATAAGGAAGAATTTCAAAGGCCTCTTATCAATAAACTTTATCCATTGGCAGATCGGAAATCCTGCATAAAGTTAACAAGCGTTTCCACACTTTCGCGCGGGCAGGCATTATACATGCTGGCGCGGATGCCGCCAACGCTTCGATGGCCTTTGAGGGTGTACAGATCGTGTTCTACGGCCTCCGTCAGAAATTTTTGCTCAAGCTCTTCAGAAGGCAGACGAAAGGTTGCGTTCATGAGAGAGCGAGAATCCTTTTGCACGGCCCCGCGATAAAAATCATCCTTGTCGATCTCATCATAAAGCAGAGCCGCCTTCTCTTCATTGTATTTCTTAAAGTAATCGAGCCCGCCCTTCTCCTGGATCCATTCGAGCACCAGGTTTACCATATATACATTAAATACGGGCGGAGTATTGAATATTTTTTCCGTATGGGTTGAGTATTGCAGGATCGTCGGAACCTGATCGGTATTGGCTTGTGCCAAAAAGTCTTTGCGGATGATAACGATCGTAACACCTGCGGGACCGACATTTTTTTGTGCTCCGGCATAGATGAGCCCATATTTGGAAACGTCGATGGGTTTGGCCAGGATATCGGAGGAGGCATCGCACACCAGCGGTATGCCGCCGGTATCAGGTTCTGAAGCAAACTGTGTTCCGGCTACCGTATTATTTGAGGTGTAGTGCACATATACCGGATCGTTGCTCAGCTTAAGTTCGCTATCTTTGGGCACGCAATCGTAGCCGCCTTCGCTGCTGCTGAAAGGGCTGTGTACATTCCCGAAAATATTGGCCTCTTTAATGGCTTTGGCCGACCAGCGTCCCGTATCGATATAATCAGCGGTTTGTCCTTCGCGCAGAAAATTAAAGGGCGCCATCATAAACTGTGAACTGGCACCGCCCTGTAAGAACATGATTTCAAAATCGTTGCCCAGTCCAAGCAGTGCCGTTAGCCGGTCTTTGGCCTGCTGGTCGATGGCTTCATATTCGGCGCTCCGGTGACTCATCTCCATAATGGAGCGGCCTTTATTTTTATATTCTGTTAGTTCTTGTTGGGCTTTTTGAAGTACTTCGGCCGGCAATACAGCAGGTCCGGCACTGAAATTGTGTACGCGATTCATAGATAATAGAAAGTTATGATAATTAGAAAGTGTGTACCAGCAGTCCCGAGCGGAGTTTAGGTTCGAACCAGGTAGATTTTGGCGGCATCAGCAGGCCTTCGTCTGAGACTTCAATAAGTTCTTCAATAGCGGTCGGGTACATGCTGATAGCCATGGCGGCTTTTCCGCTATTTACCCGCTCTTCCAGCTCATCTGTTCCGCGGATGCCGCCGATAAATGAGATATTGTCATCGCGACGGGGATCAGTGATGTCCAGCATGGGTGCGAGAATGAACTGCTGCAGCCGATGTACATCCAGTTGCTCCACGCTGTCGGGCTCTGTGGCAACGGGCAGACGAAGGCCGTACCAGCTGCCGTCAATATAGATTGACAGTGCTCCCTTTTTAGAAGGAGAGGGCTTGGCATTTGGCCTGAGCTCAAACTGATTGTCGAGTTTCGCTAAAAAGTCCTCGGGGATACTTTGAATCACCCTATTATAGGCCATGATGTGCATATTGGACATCGGGAAGAGTACGGCCGGGAAAAAGTTGTATTCTTCGTGGCCGGTGTGATTCTCGTTCTGTGCCCGTTTCTCAGCAGCAGCGCGGGAGGCGCTTTTGCACCGGTGATGTCCGTCAGCGATATATAGATTTTCGATGTCACCAAAAATATTTTTAAAGTGATCTGTATTTTCCACTTTCCAAAGCTGATGGGCGACGTCGTCGGAGGCCACAAAATCATATAACGGCTCTTCCTTAACCTTTTTATCGATCAGCTGTTGCAGCTGGTCGTCATCCTTATAGGTCAGCATGACCGGCTCGGCATGTGCCTGTTGGGTAAGAATGTGGCGCGTGCGGTCATCTTCTTTAACAGGGCGCGTAAGCTCGTGCTTTAGGATTACCTCATTGTCGTAGTCTGCCACCGAAACGCAAGCAAAAATACCCGTTTGTGGCCGTCCGTTTTGGATAAGCCGATAAATATAGATACCGGGATGGTTATCCTGGCTGAGCGTGCCATCAGAGATAAAATCGGAAAGGTTTTCTGCTCCCTTTTTATAGACCGCATCTTCGTGCGGGTCAGTACCTTCGGACAAGTCAATTTCGGGGCGAATAACGTGCAGAAAGCTCTTGGGCTTTCCACCCGCCAGTTCCCGGGCTTCATCTGCATTTATAACGTCATATGGAACACAGGCAACCTCTTCGACGTTTTGCGGAGAGGGTCGCCATGCTTTAAAAGGATGGAGATCGGCCATCGTGGATAAATATGGTAGTTGTTAAAAAAATACTGAATACATAATTCGACAGAGAAGGTACTTGCTTGAAAGCAATATATAAAGGTTTATGCCGGAAAAATTATTATTTTTTTACTTTTTGCTACTTCAGGTTTCTGAGGGCTAATCGAGAGCGTTAATGCGGATATTTTTCCACCGCACCTTTACTTCACTTCCTTCGGTGGCGGCATGAATTTGGAGCGCGATTGATCCTGTTGCCGCGCCAATTTTCTCATCTTTGAGATGAACCATCTGCTGGCCATTTAGCCAGGTTGTTACTTCGTCACCGTCTACCCGGATCTTCATATGATTCCATTCGTCCGGTTTTAAGGCCTCTTCATCTTCGGGCTCGGGTTTAATCAGCCAGCCCCGGCCATAAGATTCATAAATGCCGCCGGTATGGTCTCCCGGAGGGGCTACTTCCACTTGCCAGCCGTTCACCTTGATGCCGTCCACGCTGGATCGGATGAATACGCCGCTATTTCCATTGGATTCTTGCTTAAAATCCAGATTCAGCACAAAGTTTTTGTAGGTCTTATCAGTTTTGAGATAACCGTATTCCATATCGGGGCCACTTTCACAGATAAGCTTACCATCTTCAACATACCACTTCTCGGTACCGTGAACCGTCCAGCCCGACAGATCCTTTCCGTTAAAGATTGGTTCAGATTCCTGGGCCCGGGCCGTAGTGGCCACCAGAAATAAAGCGACCAGAAGAAAATATTTCATAGCTCTTATTTATTTATATAGGATTAATCTTTAGGTT
>DATGUX010000029.1:0-12958 GCA_035300985.1 Fodinibius sp. | reverse complement strand
CATTATTCTTTTTTATTCGATTTAATAAATAGTATCTTTCTTGCAGAGAGCTTAGAACTTATAAGCAGCCGAAAGAATAAATCCGGCGCTTAGCAGCAGATATCATCCATAAACATACTAAAAGTCTTAGCACATGCTTAGGACCAGCCAACAGATGAACCAAAAGCAGACGCAGCAACAGCGTCTGTCGCCGCAGCAGATTCAGTATATTAAATTACTGCAGCTGCCGACCATTGCCCTTGAACAGCGTATCAAAGAGGAGCTGGAGACGAATCCGGTTTTAGAAGAGGGCGAGCTGGGTGACCGCGAGGATGAGCTGGAATCCACCGAATGGGAGACGGAGGAAGCCGAACAGGAAGATGAGCTCCAGCCGGTGGACCAAAATGAAGAGGTGGACTGGGAAGAGTTAATGGAAAACAGCCAGTACGACGGCAACTACAGCGGTGGCTCCGGTTATTCGGGCAACGAAGATTGGCGCGACCTTCCCGATCCCTATCATGAATCTTTTTTAGAAGAGCTGGAACAACAGGTTAGTCTGCTGGATCTTGACAAAGAGCAGAAGCTTATTGCTGCTCAAATACTGGGCTCACTTGACCAGGATGGTTATTTCCGCCGCGAAGTTGAAGCTGTAGTTGATAATATTGCTTTTAACAAGAGTATTTTGACTAACGCCGATGAGGTTGAACGTGTTCGCAAACAAATACAGCGGCTGGATCCTCCGGGCATAGCTTCAAAAGATTTGAGGGACTGTTTACTGATTCAGCTGGAGCTGATGGATAAGCAAGCGGCCGGACGATCCGATGCGATAAAGATGCTGCGCGATCATTGGGAACTGTTTGAAAAAAAGCACTTTAGCAAACTTAAAAAACAGCTTGACGTTGACGCTGAAGGACTGCAAGAAGCTTTCGATTGCGTTAAAGGGCTGGATCCCAAGCCGGGTGGAGGCGGCAATGCCATTGACGACACGCAGAACTATATTGAGCCTGATTTCGAGGTCTATTATCAGCCGGCCGAGCAGGAGAATGGAGAGGAAGAGACCGGCGACTTTGTGATTACGCTTAATAACAGTAATGTGCCTCCGCTTCACATCTCGCCGCGTTATAAAAAGATGTGGGATGATCTGAAAAAGAAGAAAAAGCGTAATAAGCAGACCAAAGAAACCAAATCCTTTATAAAAAATAAGATTGAGTCGGCGCAGTGGTTTATCGATTCTATTCGTCAGCGACAGAATACTCTGATGAACACCATGCAGACCATCGTGGCCCTGCAGGAGGACTTTTTTAAGCATGGTGAAGGTCTAAAACCGATGATTCTTAAGGATATTGCAGAACGGGTAAATCTGGATATTTCGACCATCTCGCGGGTAGTCAACGGCAAGTATGTGCAGACGCATTTTGGCGTTTTTGAGCTCAAGTACTTTTTTAGCGAAGGACTGGAAACCCAAAGCGGAGAAGAAGTTTCCAGCCGGATAGTAAAAAACAGGGTTCAGGAAATTGTTGATAATGAAGATAAACAACGTCCCCTTAGCGATCAGGCTGTTGCCAATATGCTTCAGGAAGAGGGCTATAAGGTGGCCCGGCGCACGGTCAGTAAGTACCGCGAAAAGCTGAATATACCGGTTGCCCGCCTGCGCAAACAGATTGCTTAACCTGACCTGCTGAGAAATTGGGTTAAAGATGCAGGCTGAGATCTATGGCCTGCCAGAAGAAATCCTGGAACCAGAGTATCCAGATTATAAGAGCTAAAAGAGCAGCGATGTAGATTCCTGCCGTAAGTGCAATATAGCGCAGGCGTTCTTTGCTCAGGAAGCGAGAAGCATCAACGGAGCTGATGATAAAACTTCCTCCAAAGATAACAAGCATCACTCCGGAAAGAGCGGCCACCAAGTGGGCTGATCCTCCTGATAGATGAACAACGATGGCGAGCGTGCCAATAATAAAATTCAGTTGAAGCGGCCAGGCGTAAAGGGTCATTATCTGAGTGACAGACCGTATCTTTTTATGGAAAAATGATAGCCACAGGATGGAAACAGCTGACAAAAGGAGGGCGGCAACAAGCGTTAGAATAAAAATATTGTAATGGGCATTCGGAAAAAGAAACAGCTCCGGATAGTGGAACTGAAAACTTTGCAATCCTATAGGTGACCATGCGGAAAAAGACACACAAAACAGGACAGCGGCCAGAAGAAGAGCATGCTGCAGCATAATGATGACGCCCGGAAATGAAGACCGGAGTTGTTGGTGATGAACGTCATTTATAAAAAAAGTGTGGGCAGTCAGATATCTAAATAATGATTTCCGGTAAAGCGGGCTCATGTGATAATGATAGGCCAGTATTCCCCAAACAAGCAATAAGATAATAGCCGGAAGCGGCGACGAATGCTGAACGGGAAGGCTTTCTTCAGGCACGGGAAAAGCGAGGGATGTGTCGGTGGTTAGCGAATGCAGACTTCTTTTAAATTGCGGATGCCGGCTGAGCATCGAAAAAAGCCAATCGCTTTCTACAATAAGCGGCTTTGCCGATTGTTGCGGAAGCTGCTCAACGACCGTACGAAAAGGAGTTAGAAGATAGCGAATGTCATCAGAGGGACTATACTTATAACCCCCGATAGAATCGTGTATGGGAATGCCGGGAGATTTGATGTTGTCCGGCCTGAGGCGGATGTCGTAGATAAAAAAATCGGCTATTCCGCCGGGTTCCGGGGGAATACTGCTGACGGTAACGGCCTGCTGTATCGCATTGCTTCGGTTGGGAAGTCCGTTGAAGAAAGAAGCAGCGGCTTTCTCAAATTGTGAATTCCCCAACGCTCCGTGTTCAAACAGAATAAGCACCCTTACCGGAGGAGCTGCTAAAAACTCTGTGGCCCTGTCCATCACTTTAGCGGTAAAGGCAGAATCGCTTTTGGCAAAGGTATGGGCAGTGGGATATTGAATGCCAAGACTGGCCCACACATTAAGGTTCTGCGCCCGGATTTTGTCCCGCAATTTACCGGAAGGAGGAGTAGGCATCTCAAGAACAGAGATGCCTAACTCCTTAAATGTATTTAACTCTTCCATAGCCCGGCTATCGCTTTCAGGGATCTCCCAACTCACCCCTAATGTGCGTTGCGCCTTAATGAGACTGCTGCTGCAGATCATTAGCAATGCACATAGAAAAAGAAGGCGGCTTGGGCTGTTCACTAACGTAACCGGAGAGCGTAATTTATTTGGGGTCGATCGTCTTGTTGATAGGAAGTTCTGTTGTTTCTTTAAAGCTGCTTAAAACAACATTAGAACGACTTTTACTAACGCCATCCCACGACTGCAGGCGGGAAAGTAAATTTTCAAAGGAATCGGTGTTTTCAGTTCTTATTTTCAGGATGTGAGATCCGTCGCCCGTGATGGAGTGACATTCAAGCACTTCGGTTTCATCTTCAATGCGGTCAATGAATTTTTTATAGTTGTCAGAACCGTCAACTTCGACAAAAACAAAAGCAGTGATGTCGAAATTGAAGAGCTTGGAATCCAGAATAGCCCGGTAACCTGTAATGAGTTTTTTCTCCTCAAGCTTGCGCATGCGTTCAGATACAGAGGGTACCGACAGGTGCACAATCTCGGCAAGTTGGTTGCGCTGGGCACGCCCCTTTTTCTGTAGATGATTTAGAATTTTTAGATCAATTTCGTCAAGTCCTTTAGCCATGTTGAGTAATTATTTCCTAACTTTTCTATGATTTATCTAAAATATATTAAAATAATAAGGATTTCAACCATCTTTATGGGTCTGTAAGTGGCTATGAAAGGGTGATTTATGCCGCAAATTAGTTAATAATTTAGGTTCAAAGGTTGAAAAAACTCTTTTATCTTAAGCGAAATGAATAATTAAAGAAAAGTCCAAAATTACTGATGTTAGATATTGCTTATATCCGTACTCATCCTGAGCGTGTAAAGAGAGGAATGAGTAATAAAGGGGAGGAAAATCCCGGTATTGTTGATGAGCTTATTGAAGTGGATGAGGCTTGGCGATCGCTGGTAAAAGAGACGGACGATCTCAGAAGCGAGAGCAACACCAAGGCCCAACAAATAGGAAAACTGATGGGTCAGGGTAAGAAGGAAGAAGCTCAGGAAATAATTCGGTACACCAGTGAGCTTAAGGAGCAGATAAAACAGAAAGAGGAGGAGCTGAATACCTTAAAAAAGCGGCGCTCAGATTTGCTCCTGGTCATTCCCAATGTGCCTGATGAGTCGGTCCCGGTGGGTTCTTCTGAGGATGACAATGAAGTCTTCAAAAGCTGGGGAGAGCCCGCTCGCGACAACTGGCGGCAGCCCCATTGGGAGCTGGTGGAAGAGCACGAATGGATCGACTTTGAACGGGGAGCTAAAGTGACGGGCGCCGGCTTTCCATTCTACAAAGGACCGATTGCATGCCTTCAGCGGGCGTTGATCAACTATTTTTTGAATAAAGCTGCTAAACAGGGATATACCGAACTGCAGGTGCCTTATTTTGTAAATGAAGATTCGGCCCGCGGCACCGGGCAGATTCCCGATAAGGAAGATATGATGTATGAGATCCCCAGGGATGAGTTTTTTGCGATCCCTACGGCGGAGGTACCGGTGACCAACTACCACCGGGATGAAATTATTGAGCGCGAAAAACTTCCTCTTTGTTATGCTGCCTATACGCCCTGTTGGCGACGAGAGGCCGGCTCTTACGGCAAGGATGTGCGCGGACTCAATCGCCTCCATCAGTTCGACAAGGTTGAATTAGTAAAGATCGTGCATCCGGATACGGCTTTTGATGAACTTGAGAAGCTCAGGACCTATGCTGAGTCGCTGCTGGAAGCGCTCGGTCTTCCATACCGTAGCCTGCTGATGTGTACCGGAGATATGGGTTTCACTCAGTCCAAGAAATATGACCTTGAGGTTTGGAGTCCGGCGCAGCAGCGCTGGCTGGAGGTTAGCTCTTGTTCAAACTTTGGCGGTTTCCAGGCACGGCGTATGATGATGCGCTATAGGAATGAAGAAGGCGACACGGAGACCCTGCATACGCTTAACGGCTCGGGACTGGCACTGCCACGGATAGTTGCCGCCATTCTGGAGGTTTATCAGCAGAAAGACGGTACGGTAACAATACCCGAGGTGCTGCAGCCTTTTATGGAAACAGATATAATAGGAGACGAATGATTCCTGTAACTTAAGTTTGAAGGACATTATGGAGGATAAAATTTGGGGTGTTATTGAACTGGGAGACGGGGAAGTGCAGTTCCGGCAGCTGGGTGATCTGAATCTTTGGTTTAAGTATCGCAATGAAGAGATCTGGATAGCTCATTGTTATACCGGAAATTTCGAGGGAGAACAAAGTGCCGGTGAGCTCCCCGAGGGCGTCCGATGGTCGCGATGGGCCCATAAGAATGCTTATCAAAATATCCGCATAGAACCTGCCCATGCCGACCTGCCCCTTATTGTGCACTCGGAATACTCACTGAAGGTAAGTCCGCGGACAGATATAAAAGTGTTTTGCCGTGTACCGCTCTGGATTTCCATTGTAATAGCTGATGACGGCTACAAACTGGCAGAATTTCCGGTGCATCAGCTTCCTAAAACCTGGTTTGGGACGAGGCTGGAGGGCGAGCTTTGCTACCACACGACGACTAAGGCAAGCCGCAACTTGTCCGAAGTTCAGCCCGCACCCCATTTAATTACCTGCCCGGTGACTATTGCAAACAGATCCAATGTTACGCTTAATTTTGAACATTTTTGTTTTCGGGTAGCACGGCTGGGTATTTTTCTACATGAAAATACACTTTGGGCTGATGAAACCCAGATAACATACCGCGGGGAGGGGCAAAACAGTGATGTGGTTATGACCGGCAAGCTTCCCAAGGGCATTACGCAACAAATGCAACTGTCTAAACCGCGCAGAAAGATACAGTCGAGCCTGGCAACCCGCACATTTAAACATTTTATTGAAGATACATTAACCCTGGGGTAATAAGATGGCACTTCTACAAGAGTCCTTATTTGATATCAGCGCTTATTTTTCGAAAGATACGATTAGGCTTCTGATAAGAATAGCCATTTTTCTGGCTATTTCATTTCCCATTCTCTTCACGCTGCGTGGCTGGGCGCATAGATATTTTGAAAAAAAATATTCCTCTCACTACAGTATGCTGGCGGGTAAGCTTATTTTATATATTGGGCTGACATTAATTGTTGTCACCGTTATGGGACAGCTGGGGATTAGCCTGGCCCCTTTACTGGGGGCAGCCGGAATAGCCGGGGTTGCCATTGGATTTGCATCGCAGACCAGCGTGTCGAATATTATCAGCGGACTGTTTCTTATTGCTGAAGGCCCTTTTAAAGTAGATGATATTATTACCGTTAAAAATACGACGGGGGTGGTGCTCTCTATCGATATCCTCTCGGTGAAACTGCGTACGTTTAATAACCAGTTTGTGCGTATCCCAAATGAAACGCTGATTAAAACCGAGGTAACCAATATCACCCGTTTTCCTATCCGGCGGTTAAGTACAACGATTTCAGTGGCTCATAAAGAGAATATTGGGCAGGTACGGGATATCCTGATGGAGGTGGCCGAGAAAAATGAATACGCTCTGTTGGAGCCCGAGCCGCTTATCATTTTTGATATTATTCAGCCTTCATCTATTGATCTTTCTTTTAAAGTATGGGCGCAGGTTACTGAGTACGTATCACTCAAGAATACCATCCATGAAGAGATAAAAGTGGCCTTTGATGAGGCGGGTATTGAAATTCCCTTTCCGCATATTTCGCTCTATGCCGGCGAAGCTACTAATCCATTGCCTGTTCGTCTGGAGGGAGAGTCGCTCGAATCTGACAAATAGGCGGTTTCATTTTGCTGTTCTAACCGGTAAACGCATTACCTTAATTAGGTAGAAATGAATCCGTCAACGGATGCTTTTTAGATAATACCGGCTTAGGAAGCCTTCGCAAACATCTCTTCCTCTTTAAAACGATACAGCAGATCGATTATAGGCTGCATCTGTGATTCTTTCATAATCTTTGATCGCAGTCCGCGGCTGTTGTGTACGCCTTTGAGATATTGGCCATAGTGCTTCTTCATAATGATGACGCCATAACGCTCGCCGTGATGCTTAACCGATCGGCGCAGCTGTTCGGCGCACAGATCGATACGTTCTTCTACGGAGGGCTCGGGCAGCAATTCTCCCGTTTCAATGTAGTGGTGGGAGCGTTCAAAGATCCAGGGATTGCCTGTCGCACCGCGGCCAATCATTACGCCATCGACGCCCGTTTCATCAAACATGCGCTTAGCATCTTCGGGAGAAGTGACGTCGCCGTTACCAATTATGGGAATTTCCAGGCCGGGGGTATTCTTCAGTTTTTTCAGCCACTCCCAGTCGGCCTCCCCTTTATATTTCTGATTCCGTGTGCGGGCATGTACCGTCAGAGCTTTGACGCCAAGATCCTGAAGCATAAGCGCTGCTTCCTGAATGCGAATGGTTTTATAATCCCATCCCAGGCGCGTCTTCACCGTGACGGGTTTATCTTCTACCGCATCAACGACCGAACCGGCCATACGTTCCATCAGATCCATATCTTTAAGGCAGGCCGAACCTGCACCTTTGCGCACAACTTTGTATACCGGGCATCCAAAATTAATATCCACGACATCCGGATTGTTGGATTCGGCTACTTTAGCGGCTCCTTCCATGGCCTCCTCACGCCCTCCAAAGATTTGTACGCCGAAGGGCCGTTCGGCTTCGCTGAAATCCATTTTGTGCATCGCCCGGTCGGAATCGCGGATGATGGCTTCGGAGCTAATAAACTCAGTATATACAATATTAGCTCCCTTTTGGCGGCAGATAGAGCGAAAGGGAGAGTCGGTGACGTCCTCCATGGGAGCCAGCAATAAAGGTTTATTGCCCAGGTCTAAATTGCCAATTTGCATAGAATATAGGTTTGAAACGCATATTAAAAAGACGTTAGGATGCTCCTGGCATTCATAAACCAAGCCAGTATTGACTGGAAGAGCATCGACAGTAAATTTAAGCCACTTATGGGATACGCTCAACTTTTTATAGAGGAGATTTTTGAAATATTCTTACGACCGTATCCAATACTTGCAGCTAAATAATTTGGATTGTCTTAAAAATCGTTCGTCAGTAGTCCCGGGGTTTTCAGTTTTAGTGAGTTCTGTAAAAGCCGCAGGGATAAAAGAATATCAATTTGACTGATGATATGAAGGTCAAAAATTGTTATAATAGTCCTATATAATTCTTACAGTCATTAATAACAAAACCGGAACCATGGCATTAGCATCAAAAAGTATCGAAGAACTGTTAGGTGAAGAGGCAGAGGATCTGCTCACACACGAATGTAATACAATTTCAAAAGATCGACTGCATCTGCCGTCATCTTCTTATGTAGATGAGGTGTGGTATCATTCCGATCGCAGTCCGAGGGTGTTAAATAATCTGCAGCGTCTGATAGATCACGGACGTCTTGGCGGAACCGGCTTTGTATCTATTTTGCCCGTTGATCAGGGGGTAGAACATTCCGGAGGGGCGTCTTTTGCTCCTAATCCCGATTATTTTGATCCTGAAAAGATTGTGGAGCTTGCTATTGAAGGAGGTTGTAACGGGGTAGCATCTACCTTTGGTGTACTCGGATCGGTAGCACGCAAATATGCCCACAAAATTCCATTTATCGTCAAGATCAATCATAACGAATTGATGACCTATCCGAATACCTATGACCAAATTATGTTCGGATCGGTTGAGAGCGCCTATGATATGGGCGCTGCCGCGGTGGGAGCTACCATCTATTTTGGCTCGGAGGAATCTGACCGCCAGATTCAGGAAGTTGCACGCGCCTTTGAGCGTGCTCATGAGCTGGGAATGGCCACTATTCTATGGTGCTATACCCGGAATTCAGCTTTTAAAACGGATGGAACCGACTATCATTCATCGGCCGATCTGACCGGCCAGGCTAACCATTTAGGGGTTACCATCCAGGCGGATATTATTAAACAAAAGCAGCCCGTTAATAATGGCGGCTATAAAGCGCTCAATATGGGAGACTCATCTTACGGCAAGCTGGATGAAGATATCTATGATGAGCTGGCCAGTGACCATCCGATTGACTTAACGCGTTATCAGGTGGCTAACTGCTATATGGGCCGCGCGGGACTTATTAACTCCGGCGGTTCATCGGGGGAAAATGACTTTGCCCAGGCCGTACGCACAGCCGTTATTAATAAGCGTGCCGGGGGCATGGGGCTGATAAGCGGCCGGAAAGCCTTCCAGCGCCCTATGAAGGAAGGGGTAAAGCTGCTTAACTTTATTCAGGATGTCTATCTGGATGAGGATATTACCGTAGCATAACTATAACTGCTCTATACTGATATTACAGGCCTTATGGAGTACTCCATGAGGCCTTTTTTTTAGAAAACAACGGCTGTTCGGGGCTGGAGTTATATTAGTATTTCTTTTATTTATCGCTGATCGGTATTTTGCCTGTCAGTCTTTGATCAACGATTATCTAAGCATATTTCTTTGGCCAACAGCGACGATCAAATACAGGAAGATCCCCAAAAGTATTTCTCTAAGAAATACCTTTTTCTGTCTATAGCGTTGAGCGTAGCAACAATGGGCCTGCTCATTTATTTTACCTACACGCCGGGGGTGCTCAAGCATCTTAAGCCCAAACGCCTGCCGGGTCTGGGCATTGCTGTTGTTGTCTCATTCCTCAGGCTTTGGTTTGTAGCGGCTAAAATTCGGTATCTTTCCGAAAAAAAGTTGGGCTGGCTGGCGTCCTTCCGGGTAATGCTCAGTTGGGACTTTACTTCATCCATCACGCCTTCAACCATTGGCGGCGCTCCCATGGCTACCTATGCCCTAACCAAAGAGGGCTTCAGGCTGGGGCAGTCTACGGCTATTATCCTGTACAGCGTATTTTTAGATCAGCTCTGGTTCGCTCTGGCGGTACCAATTCTGGTTGTTGCCGGACTTTTTTACGAGGTGGTACCGGATAATATTGGCATGATTGGCCATGCATCCATGGTATTATTATATATTGGCTTATTAAGCTATGCGGGCCTCATGGCTTATGGCGTATTAATCAATCCCGATACGATAAAGAAGGTCGTTAACTGGATTTTTAAGCTTCCCCTTTTACGGCGTTGGAGAGGCAACGTAATAGGAGAGGTGGATAACCTGGTGGAATATTCGCACGAACTCCGCAAAAAGCCAACCAGCTTTCTGTTGAAAACCTTTTTCTTCTCAACGATGTCGTGGCTGTGCCGTATTGCGTTGCCCACAATTGTAGTGTTGAGCCTGCTTCCGGCTAATGAGATATTGTCTTTTTTGCGCAGTCTGGCCATGAATCTGGCTTTTTTAATTATGCCTACGCCGGGCGGGAGCGGTGGGGTGGAAGGACTTTTTGCAATTTTCCAGGGGCCGCTTATCGACCGGAAGGCTTTTATTGGACTGGCTGTTTTTGCCTGGCGTATTATCAGCTACTATATCACCATTGGGCTGGGTATGATGGCAACAACATGGTATATCAACCGCTCTGTGGTAGATAATTTTGATAACTCAACAGAAGAGCCTGAGAAAACCGATTTACCGTCATCTAAATCAGTTTAAAATATGCCTAAAGACCGAATGCAGTATGTTTGTGATGAATGTGGACACACCTCCACGAAATGGATGGGAAGTTGTCCAAACTGTGGCAATTGGCATACCTTCAAGGAATATAAGGTGAAACGGAAGACACAGTCAGAGAAGGAGCATAAGGGCAAAGTAGATGGACTTGATAAGTCGCCACCGCCTCAACAATTGGCTGAGATAGAATCGCAGGCTGAAGGCCGTTTCAAAAGCAATATTCAAGAGCTGGATCGCGTGCTGGGCGGCGGATTTGTATCGGGTTCATTTGTGCTGGTGGGCGGCGATCCCGGCATCGGTAAAAGTACGCTGACCCTGCAGATCGGTCAGGCTAATCCCAAGCTTAAAGTGCTGTACTGTGCGGGTGAAGAATCAGCAGGACAAATTAAGCAGCGGGCTAAACGATTGGGCGTAACATCCGACAATTTTTATGTATACACCGATACCGACATCAGCAAGGTGCTAAGCGAGGCGCGGAAGCTGGATCCCGATCTGTTGATTGTGGATTCTATCCAGACCGTGTATCGAACGGAGTTGTCAAGTATGGCCGGCAGCATACAGCAGGTAAAGGAGTGTGCGGCTTTGCTGCAGCAGCTGGCCAAAAAACAGAATATTACCACACTGGTGATTGGCCACGTTACTAAAGATGGCAGCATTGCAGGTCCGCGCGTGCTTGAGCATATGGTGGATACCGTGCTGCAGTTTGAGGGGGACAGCAACTACAACTACCGTATGCTGCGCAGCCTCAAAAATAGATTTGGTCCGGCGCAGGAGGTAGGCGTTTTTGAGATGAAACAATCGGGGCTGGTGGATGTGCTTAATCCCTCTCAGCTGTTCCTGTCGGATTATGACAGCAGTGTCAGCGGTAATGCCGTCATTTGCTCGGTCGAGGGGTCGCGTCCGCTGCTGGTGGAGGTGCAGGCGCTTGCCACCGCCAGCAATTACGGCACACCGCAGCGTACGGCTAACGGTTTTGATCACCGAAGGCTGTCGTTGTTGCTGGCAGTGCTGGAGAAAAGGGGTGGCTATCAGTTCTCCGGACAGGATGTGTATCTGAATGTGGCCGGCGGCATGAAGGTGAATGACCCTGCGGCGGATTTAGGCGTCGTGTGTTCGCTGGTGTCGAGTCTGCTGGATAATTCGATTGACGGTAAGATTGTTTTTCTTGGGGAGGTAGGTCTGGGCGGCGAGATTCGTGCCGTCAGTAAAGTTGATCAGCGACTGGCAGAGATTCAGAAGATGGGTTTTGAAAAAGCGGTAATTCCACAGGCAAGTGCACCGGAACGGGAACACAGTTTAGGAATCTATAAGGTTTCGAATATTATGGCAGCCATAAAAAAAGCTCTTTAGCCATAGCCAAAGAGCTTTGGAAATAAAAGTAAGCGCCTTTTGTCGATTACTGCTTAGTACTGGTGACGCTGCCGGCGGCGCTGTTCCCGAATACTTTTCTTCAAGGCCTCACGACGTTGCTTCGAGGGCTTAGTGTACTGCTGATTATCTCGATATTCATTCAGGATGCGCGAGCGAGCCACCAGTTTTTTGAAACGGTTTACTGCTCGATCAATACTCTCGTTATCTTTGACTTCAACTCCAACCATATATAGTATATAAATTAAATTCTTTTTCGTTCTCGGAGGCCAAATATAAGCATCATTTTAATAAATGTACACACGATTGTGTATAAAAAATCAAAAAGGATTTTGTGGTGGAGTTCATCTCACAGATTGTTTCCATCTTATTGCTTTTATTGACAAAGGGTTATGGAAAACCGGTTTTAAAAAGCTATTAGACTTCAGGTATTTGATCAGTCCCGGCGCTGTCCGTCTTATGCGGACGCGGAGCGACGGATGGAGATAAATCGGGGCTGCGGGCTGGCAGTAACAAATGAAGAGAAGAACCTTGCTGCTGGGGGTATGAATTCCCTCGCTGTTGAGGTTGTTCATCTCATTTTAATGCTCTGCGTTCTTCAGTGATAAAAAAGTATTTTTTAGAAAATGATGCTGATCCCGGCGCCGATATCAAAGCCGGCGGCCGAATAAAAAAAGGACTCGTCTCTGCCGGTGATGCGATTTTTTATTATGGGATCATCTATTGGTTCCACTGCCGTGACTACAGACTTTTCGCCGTTGATAATACGATAGGCGGCTTGTATAAAAAGGGAGCTGAAATTGGAGAACCTCCATTCCCATTCAATGTAGGGTTTAAATTCATTACCCCAGCTTGTAAAGCTTACGTCACCGACATGCGGACCAAATTCTTCTTTATTAACATCAACATCCTCCAGGTCTATTTTGCTTAGTCCCAATCCTATTTTAAAGT
>DATGUX010000028.1:0-2799 GCA_035300985.1 Fodinibius sp. | reverse complement strand
CAGCTGCTGCATCGTACTGGTGATAATATTCTGCACTTCCACGATACTGCCCGGGTTGTCTGTACGAATAAGAACGTCCCGAGGAGAGCCAAACAGCTTCACTACCGGAGCTCCGTCAAGCGGTTCGGCAAGCTCATTGCGCACCTCCGTAACTTCTACCGGGCTATCAAACTCAAGGACAAACTCCTTCCCCCCCTTGAAGTCGATGCCATACTGCAGGCCTTTGGTTAGAATTGCAATAATGGAAATGACAAGCAAAATGCCCGATATAACATAGACGACTTTATGGGCTTTTATAAAATCAAAACTGGGTGTCTCAAACCATCTCATGGTAGTAAATGCTTAAATTAGTATTTCAAAAATTTTGTTGTTAGCCGAAACTCAGCTCCGCATCTTTTTCACGGGTCAGATAGTCAACGACCACACGTGTAATAACAATAGCGCTGAACAGGGAAGCCACAATACCGGCCATCAACGTAACGGCAAAACCCTTAATCGGACCCACGCCAAAGCTGTAGAGAATTATTCCTACAAAAAAGGTGGTGACGTTGGCATCAACAATAGCACTCATAGCGTTGGCGTAACCCCCGTCGATGGCGGCTCTGAGCGTTTTTCCGGTCCTCGCCTCCTCTCTGATCCTGTCAAATATAAGTACATTGGCATCGACTGCCATACCGATGGTTAATACAATACCGGCGATACCGGGCAGGGTGAGTGTTGCCTTAAAAGCGGCCAAAATTCCGAGAATAAAGACAATATTCAGTATCAGGGCTAAGTCGGCAATGGCTCCTCCGGCGTGATAGTAGACAATCATAAAGATGGCTACAATGATCAAGCCGATGAAGACAGAATAGAAACCGGCCTGGATGGAAGCTTCTCCCAGGGTGGCACCGACGGTTCGTTCTTCAACAATTTCAAGCGGAGCAGGCAAAGCACCGGAGAGCAGGATATTTACAAGATCTTCGGCCTCAGCCACATTTTCCAGTCCCGAGATGGACGAGCGTCCGCTGGAAATTTTCGATTCTACATTCGGATAGGAATAGACGTAGCCGTCAAGCACAATGGCAATGGGTTTTCCGATATTGGCTCCGGTAATGCGCGACCAGCGCCGGGCGCCCTCCGAATTCATATTCATCGAAACCTGCGGCTGATTAGTCGTTCGATCAAAGTTAACGCTGGCTTCCTCGATCACCTCACCAGTCAATTCTACTTCTGAACTCACACCAATCAGCTCGAACAGCTCTTGGCCCTGCTGCGTAGTCTGGAACGGGCTGGCGCCCCACATTAACTCCATATTGGGGGGCAGCAGTTCCTGGACTTCAGGCTTATGCAGCAATTCATTGACGCGAGCGGTATCACGTCCCGTCGTATATCCAAAGACCGTTGGCCGCCGTGTTTGGGTGCTCAGTACTTCCGCCAATGGATTCTCTTGCCCATTAGCTTGCTGCACAGAATCAGTAGTATCTGAAGTTACTTGTTTGCTATAATAGCCCATAATCCGCTGTTGAGCGGAATTAATCTGTTCAGGTCGGGCCGTCAGGCGGAACTCGAGCCTGGCTGTTCCCTTAAGTAAGTTTCGAATACGTTCCTTATTGGCTACACCGGGCAGCTCAACAACAACGCGGTTATTACCCTGCTCAAAAATGGCCGGCTCGGTTACCCCATAACGGTCAACGCGGGTTCGGATAATCTCCATTGCCCGGTCCACAGCGCTGTCGCGCTGTTTTTTAAGATAGGCTTCAATTTCAGAGTTAGAAGAACGGCGTGTAATATTTTCAGCCTCGGAACGATAGTAGCGACTCAGGCGCCCGTTGGGATAGCGCTCCTCGAAGATATCCACCATGGCACTTATAAAATCACTGTCGTTCTGTAAGGCGCGATCGTGAGCTGCCGAGATAACATTTGTCAGGGTAGTATCAGCATAGTCGCCGGCCAACTCGCGTACCAGCTGCTCCGTTCCCACCTGCAGGGTCACGTGCATGCCGCCCTGTAGGTCAAGGCCAAGTGAAAGTGAGTTTGTCCGCAGCTCTTGCAGGCGCTGGGCGTTCTCTTCTTTATATTCTACCCGCTCTGCTTCGGGGAGCTCTTCGATATAGTTTTGTTCGAGCATATTAGCCACAGTCGGCCATAAATAGTAAATTGAAAGTACCAGAAAGGCTACAATACTTACTATTTTTAATCCATTACCTTTCATAATAAATCGGTTGAAAAAATTAGAGTTGAATTTCGCTGACAGTCTTCTCTTATCAGCTTAAGAAAAATAGAAAAGGGACAGTATATCTAAGGAGCACCAATAGCTATACCGCTGCTCATTGGCAATATGGAGGAAGGTGATCCGGTTGTCTCCGGTGTATTTTGGAGGGTCACATATTCTAATAAAACAGAATGCCTGCCGCCGGACATGCCTGAGGCCATTCCCTCCACTTTATTTATGTGAAAGGGCACCAGTGGATTAAGATTCTGCTGAACCGGAATATTCGCCATCGCCTTGCCTGACTGATACTGATTCCATTCAACCAACAACACGCTGTATAAAGACCAGGAGGCGTGTTCTTTTGCAAATGGAAAGTCAAACGCTTTACCCTTTTTAGCTAAAATAATTGAGGCTTCCTTCAGTATATCCTCCAGCGGGCCTTCCGTGTTCTTCAGCTGTTGAAGCTGCTTGTTCAGATCGGTAGCACCAGCAGAATGAGTTATCATGCTCAACCACTGGGCAAAGGCGTAAGAGCTTTGGTTGGCTTGAGCCGGCTGAACCCAGGAAAGGCTCAATCCGGTACAAATAAGCAACACCACCAAGAG
>DATGUX010000027.1:0-11075 GCA_035300985.1 Fodinibius sp. | reverse complement strand
AGGAATCAATGATCAACGGAGAGTCTCCGGGAGCGATGCCACTGCCTTCTTCCCGCCAGGCATACCGGCCGGTAAGCAGTGCATAGCGTGAGGGCGTACAGGTGGCCGATCCGGCATAGGCCCGGGTAAAACGCACGCCC
Organism: Fodinibius sp.; assembly: GCA_035300985.1. GTDB lineage: Bacteria > Bacteroidota > Rhodothermia > Balneolales > Balneolaceae > Fodinibius. Next base: position 10,935 of record DATGUX010000027.1, on the reverse strand, counting down.
TGCCCGGCCAGCCGATCGATATGGGGAGTGGAAATGCTTTCTGCGCCGTAACTGCTGAGGTCGCCGTAACCCAGATCATCGGCATAAATCAGGACAATATTGGGATTTTTTGAAGAGGGAGTATTGGTCTCTGACTCAGAATGCTTACTGCAAGAACCTACAGCAATAGCAGTTATAAATACAAGCAGATACCTTAAGTTAAAGAAGGATTTCATGATTTAAGAATACAGAATGTAGATTCAAGGCCGGCCTTCTGAATATTTAAATAACGCCTTTCCCTAACCAAGTAAATTACAGAAAGTCATCAGCTTTTCGGTAAGCATCAATCACCGCCTGCTCACCCTCTTTGCCGCCGGTAGAGTTGCCATGTTCCATGCCAAGGATGCCCTCAAAACCCCTATCGTATATATGCTTGAAGATATTTTGAAAATTTATTTCCCCCGTTCCCGGTTCGTTGCGTCCCGGCACGTCGCCCTGCTGAAAATAAGCAATTTCATCCCAGCATAAATCAATATGGTGGATGAGGTTGCCCTCATTTTTTTGCATATGATAAATATCATACAGGATTTTACAGGCCGGACTGTCAACGGCCCGGCAAATCTGGTAGGTTTGAGCCGAAGTACGCAAAAATAAGTCCGGGGTATCGCTTAGCGGCTCCAGGACCATCACCAGGTCGTGCGGTTCAAATATCTCCACACCGCGCCGGAGGGTGTCAACCACATTAGCGGTTTGAATACCCATGGGCAGGTGGCGTGTAAAATTACCCGGAACTACGGTCATCCACTTTGCATTCACGCGTTTAGCCGTTTCTACAGCTCTTTTACACCCATCAAGGAAGATCTCGGTAAACTCCTCCTTTCCGGCTGAGAAGGAATTGGCCCCATTGCCGCCCTTTTCAACCACAAAGACGCCCATATCCATGCCGGATTTGGCCAGCTGCTGACCTATTTTCTCCTGCATCTCAGGAGAGCGGCCCATCAATCCGTTATCTTCAAGGCCGGTAAAGCCTGCATCAGCCATAAACTTCAGCTGGTCAATCAGATCATTCCCCCCATGGTGGCGGAACATCCCAAAATGAGGAGCATAATTGAGATTAAAATCTGACTCGGATAGTGCTTTTCCTCCCTGCCTCGCATTTCCAAATGCAAAGGGAGCTCCGGCAAAGGCCGTGGCACCTGTTAACAAACTATTCTGTAAAAATTTCTTTCGATCCATATTCATACCCTCTGAGGTGTTCGGTTAATAATCTAACGTGTTAACGTTATCTAATATAGGAACCCTTTTCTTTTAAAAGATGTGAAACTTAGCTCACTATATAATTAAAATCCTGGGCATAATCTCTCATTCTCATTGAGTTTAATTGTGCAGGACAGATCATATTAGTTCATCTGGTTTATATTCTCTGTTAAAACTACCGCCCCGTATCGCTATTAAGCTGCGGGGGATGGTGAATGCGGGATATTTTATACTGATATTTCGATTCTTTTGCTCTAATAACCCGGATTTTGTTCCAAGTTCTTATTACGATTCATTTCATCTTTAGGAATAGGTTGGAAATACATTTTATCCTCCCAGGATCTGCTTCCGGGACCGATTTCCTCAACTTCATAAGTATAGTTCTGATAAGTATTACGGTCAGCACGATCTGTGGCTTCAGCTGTAATGACTATTCTTTTAACATTTTCATTCATTACATCTTGAGCAATCATCCAGCGGCGAAGGTCAAAGAAACGCTGGCCTTCGATAGCCATTTCTACCCTTCGTTCGTTACGATATTCCTCCATCAGCTCCTCACCAGTTACCGAACTGCTATAAGTTGGCATACCTGCTCGAGTTCGGATTTTATTTAATGCTTGGCGGGCATCTGCGTATTCCTTCAGCTCAATAGAAGCTTCTGTATAATTCAACAAGACCTCGGTATAGCGGAAATAATACCATATTCCTTGCTGCTTGGTACTTGTTCCATGATTCACATCATCACGGAGGTATTTCTTTAAATAGTAGCCTGTATAGGTGCCATTCCAATCCTCATTAGGACTATTACGCGTATCTACACCCGGCACCACATTTCCATTCGGCAGCTTAATCTTACTGATGGTTTGTATCTTATTATTCTTATCATACTTCTTGATATCCTTCGGTCGCTCTTGCCAAGGTGAACCATCATGCAAAATAGTTCCATTAAGGCGAGGATCACGATTTTCGTAAGGAGCTTTGGCTTTATCAGGGTCATCCCAACTGAAATCTGACCCATCCAACATCTGATAATCATCAATCAAGGCTTGGATAGGTGTATTACCGCCATAGTTGTGATAGCCATTCGGCAGATTCATCAAACCAGGGTTATACCCATCATCGCGGGTGTCTAAAAATTTTCGTTCCATAATGGACTCACTATTATGATCAGTAGTAAATAATTCATAATAGTTCTGCGATGCTTCTTCCGGGCCTGCCGGGTTTGGACGAAAGAGGCTATACACTCCTAAATCCATTACCTCTTGGGCAGCATTCTTAGCATCTCTCCACATTTGCTGGCGATCTTGACTGCCTGTATAACCTGTAAAATCATTACCACTTGGATTTTGGTGATAAAGATCGCTGGCAGCATAAAGCAATACGCGCGACTTAAGTGCTAATGCAGCGCCTTTGGAAGCACGTCCTAAATCATTTCCCGTTTGCTCCAAAGGTAAAAATTGAGCAGCAGAGTCAGCCTGATTTACAATAAAGTTAGCCGTTTCCCCGAAGCTGTTTCGTTGAACCAATAGTTCATCACTATCCTGTTCGTCAAGCGTAGCTACATCGGTAATAATGGGAACGCCGCCATACATCCGTAACAAATTATGATATAAATAGGCACGAAGGAAATAAGCTTGTCCCTTCAACTCATCTAATGCCTCCTGGTCTTCAATATCGGTACCTTTAATGTGCTCAAAGAAATCATTGACCTGTTTTATTCCAGAATACACATTTCCCCAAACAAAATAATTAAGATCATCCCTCCCAAAAGCCCCGAGGTCTCCCGGTGATTCCTTAGATTCAACAATCACCGGAACTCCATAGCCATGGGTAAAATGGGTTTCATCGGATAGGGAAGCCAACAAAATTTCATGCTGGCCGTGCCCCATGCTTAAATAAATATCATTAATATAGGCTTCAATTAAATCCGGATCATTCCATACATTTTTCTCCGAGAATTGATCACTGGGATTTAAATTTAGGATATCGCATGACATCCCAATCACAACTAATATCACTAATATCAAACTGTTAATAAACTTCATCATATCTAAACGATTTAAATATTTTAAAAGGTCAATGAAATGCCGGCGTTAAACACCCTCTTTTGGGGATAATATCCACCACTGTCAGAGCTTGCCTCAGGATCCATTAAACCAAAGGTATCCCATGTCAATAAATTATAACCACTCAGGTAAATTCTCAGATTTTGAACTCCCCATCTTTCAATTAACCGGTTGGGGAAGTTATACCCGAGTTCTAATGTTTTTAGCCGAATATAATCAGTCTTTTTATAAAAATAGGTGTTATTTTGAGCTATCCAGTACTCTTCTTCCCTGTTAAAAGCTCTTGGTCCCTCTGAATTGCGGTGATCCGGGGTCCATCTTTTGCGGGCAAACTCAGCCAAATAATTGCCAAACTCTCCTGAAGAGGTTCTAACATATTGTGAAGCTCCAGCGGCACCTTGGAAAAATACTGACATATCAAACTGCTTATAATTGCCACTAAAAGTAAGACCGCCCGTCCATTCCGGTATGCTGTTACGATCAATACGTACGCGATCATCCGCCGTTATTTCTCCATCCCCATTAACATCCTTAAATATTAGATCTCCGGCTTGTGCTCCCGCCCAGTGGGGACGGCTTTCTACTTCAGCCTGATCATTAAAGACACCATCAGCCACATAAAACAGCTCAGTATTCATTTTGTGTCCAGTCGACTTTTGCCAATCGGGCGCTCCGGGGGGTTCATCCCAGTAATTAATTTCATTAGTAGCCCAACCTAAGTTAAGGGTAATATTATATATAAAATCTTCACTGACGTCCTGCCGCCAGTTTATATTACCATCAAACCCATAGCTTGATACCTCTCCAATGTTTTCCTCAGGTAATATCAGACCCGAGGACTCTGGCACAGAAGCATTTCGCTGGGTTAGGATATCCTTACGCAGATAATTAAAGTAATCTACCTCAAACGATAGCCTGTTATCTAAAAGGGCGCCTTCAAGCCCTATATCCCGCTGATTGGCTACCTCCCAGGTTATTGCTGGATTTGGTGTACGTGTCTGATACAAACTCTTTACTTCTTGGCCTCCCAATACATATCCATCCCCAAAGCCATAACCGGCCATGAATTGGTATGGATCAATACGGTCATTACCTGTTTGTCCCCAGGAAGCGCGTATTTTAAGATCATCCAAAAACCCTATATTATTGCGGAAAAAATCTTCTTCTGAGATTCTCCAGCCCACAGAAACAGAGGGGAAAAAGCCATATCGCTGACCTTCAGGAAATTTATAGGACCCATCATACCTGCCTATTAGGTCAACCATATATTTATTTTGGTAATTGTAGCCAATACGACTAAAGAAACTCAACCAGGCTTCTTGTGAAGAACTTCCATCATTAGCCCGTTGAGCTTCCCCACCGGCAAAAAGCTCATCCAGAGCCGTTGAAATATAGTGCCGCCGGAAAGCATTAAAATAGGCATTATCGTTGGATCGCTTCTCTACTCCGGCCAATACATTGATTGAATGATCCGCAATATCTGTTTGGTATTCTGCAACAGCATTCAACAGTATATTGTTATTATTCTCGTTATATTGCGTTAATTGCGGATCTTGGCCTGGCGGCTGCAATGAACCTGATAAATACTGCTCAGGATCCCCGCCTTTATTTTTATAATCTTCTTCATTAAAATCATACAGAGTCCAGGGCGTTAACCATGCTTTTCGTTGCCTGAATGCCTTATTGTAGGAAAAGGTACCTCTTAGATTCAATCCTTCTACCCCAGGCACCTTAATATCGAGGGATAGCTGCGAGTTTAAGTAGTACCAATCGTCCTTATCTTTCCCCGTCGCGTCTGTTCCGGTAACTACCGGATTTTCACCGCGTTCAATAGCTGGTGCAGGCTTCCCATTCGGCCAATAGGCCGGTTGGTGAGGCTTACCGCGCATCAGAGTAGCAAAGGTTGTACCTGCCCCTTGCATTGGGAAGTTCCGGCTTTCATAGCGACCGCTAACATCAAAACGGAGATTTATATTTTTATTTATTTGTCCGTCAATATTACTTCTGAAATTATATTGGTCATAGTGAGTTGCACTATTCCGGTAAAAACCATCCTCAGTAAGAGCGCCAAAAGAAACCCGATACTGAAGGTTTTCGCTCCCTCCGGCCATTGAAGCACTCGCTTTTGTTTGAAGTGACAATGGTTTCAGAGCGGCATCAAACCAATCCGTATCGTGATATAACCAAGGGTCTTGTTCGTCAATATTCTTGTACTTGTTGATTTCCTTTTGGGAATATCGCGGTTCTGCACCCTGATAAATGTCAATTTCATTAAGCATTTGCAGATATGTAGGCGCATCTGCCATTTCGGGAACCCGCGTTGGCTGAGTAAATCCCTGATTAAAATTAATAGTAAACTGTGGTTTTCCTTTCGTCCCTCTTTTAGTTGTCACCAATATCACTCCATTGGCTGCTTGAGATCCATAAATAGCTGCAGAAGCATCTTTAAGTACACTCATATCCTCAATATCCTGGGGATTAAGTCTGCTGAGTGCACCTTCTGAACTTGGAATCCCATCAATTACGACTAATGGATTGTTATTATTCAAGGTTTGTTGTCCTCGGATAAGTATATCAGAGTTATCATATCCCGGTTCGCCACTGCCTGTTGTAGTTATAACACCCGGAAGCCGTCCGCCAATAGAATTCGAAACATTCGTTACCGGAGCTTTGCTCAATTCTTCGGAACTAATGGCACTTACAGAGCCTGTAAGCGTTTTCTTCTGTCGCGTACCATAACCTACCACCACCATTTCCTCTCCCATAATAGCTTCCGGATTAAGCTGTATACTGAGGCTTGTTCTGCCATTAATGGGCACTTCCTGGCGCTGGTAACCTATGTAGGTGACCACCAAGGTATCCTGCAGGGATGGAACCGTCAGCTCAAAATTACCGTCAGCATCGGTAGAGGCCCCGGTGGTCGTCCCTTTCACCAAGATGTTTACCCCGGGCAGGGTTTGGCCGGAATTTGCATCGGTTACGCTGCCGGTAATCTCTTCTTGCAGGGATGATGGTGGTTGCTGCTGCTCGGAGGGCTTTTTGCCGGCAAAGATGCCATAGGTTTTGGGATTCAGATATTTGAAATCAAGATTTTGGCCACTAAGGGCTTGAGTTAAAGCCTCTTTAACATTATCCGCTATTACAATCCTTTGGGCAATCTTTTTTCCGGCCAACGCATCCGTACGATACAAAAATGCTACATTAAACTGCTCCTCGAGCTTTTCCATAGCCTGAGTTAACGCCATATTCTTTTCTATCGTCACCTCCCGGTGCTGGATTTTATCCGTTGGGGGATACAACGAACCTAAGGTTTGAGCTTGGGTCAGACTGCCCGTTAAACAAAATGACAGCATTAAAAAAGCTATTTTAGCATATCTACACTTAAGATATTTCATAATCGTATCTAATTTTCCCATTCGTAATTACCCTTTTATTTATGTCCGATATAAATTGTTTGACAATCTTTTGATTGATAGACCGGCACTTGAGCCACCTCCGATACCGACTGCACCAGCTCCGAAAGTGATCTAAAATAAACGGCCCCGTCTAAAGTGGCAGCAGATAGTTTAGAACCCATAATTTTGACCTTAACATCAAACCGTTTTTCAACAAAACCGGCAAACTCCTTCATCGTCGTTTTCTCAAATTCCATATAGCCGGTAGCCCAGGAAGTAAAAAAAGTGGGATTGACTGCCTTCCTGGACAGCAGGGCTGAATTTCTGAATCTCAGCATCTCTCCCCGCCGGGCAGAAAATTTTGCATCCTCTTTATGTTGGCCCGACATGCTGACCTCCACCTTCCCTTCCTGTAATACCACACTTGACTGATCTTTAGCTACCGTCACCAAAAACTTGGTCCCAATGTCCCGAATAACACCGTCAGGCGTGTGCACGGCAAAGACCGGCTGTTCCTGCGTAGCTTCGCCGCCGGCCGTAAAGTAAGCTTCGCCTTCCAGTACCACCCTGATGGTTTGATTATGCAGGCTGCCAGCACTATAGGTAATCACAGAATTACTATTCAGCATAATCTTCGAACCGTTCGAAAACCTTATCGCCTTTTGCTCACCGGAGCCCGTTCTGATTGTCCGTTTCTCGGTAATCTGTTCTACCCGGGGCTCCTTCTGTTGCATATCAGCATAAATATAGCTGCCAAGGCCCACAAATATTCCCAGAATTAGTACCGCAGCTATAAGGACAGTCTTTCGCAGGAAAAAATCCTGACGTCTATGAATGGCTTCGTTTTTTTTATTTTTTTCCTTCTTGCCGATGAACTCTCTATTAAGGCGGTCCCACTCTTTTTCAACATCAGGCAGCTCCGGAATAATAAAGCCAAAGCCGGCAATTTCAGTCGCAGCCTTTCTTGCAATATTCCTGTTTTTATCGCTTGCTTCCATCCAGTGGGTCCACCTTTTTATTTCTTTGGATGAAGCCGTTCCTTCCACCATATTCCGAAAGGACGGTTCATGCATCAGCTCAGCTACGGTATAATTATTTTTATCAGATGTAAAGCTCACAATCGCTAATATTTTTCGGCTTTCAGTAAAGGAGAGTCAAAAAAAGCCCGGCGTACTCATTTTTCTATTAATTTTTTGAATGTACTCGTATAACTTGTTAGCTATAGTGTGATTTCGTTTAGGATAAGGAGACAGAGGGACCGCAAAATAGTCGGTATACAGGAATAGTCTATAAGATAGGATCATAAGGCAGCTTGCTCAGAGAAGTGATATAGCACCGTTCCTCTGGGAAGTCAAGTACATTTACCATAACACGGTTACCGGCTGAAAAACAGCCACAGTGTCATCCTAAGCCTGATTCAGGATCTCGTACAGGCTAAAAACGCTGATATATATCGTTGGTCGATCAATGTTTCCTACCCCCGGCGAGATCCCGGGTCGTAGCCCGGGATGACAGAAAAGTATTTACAGGCTATAACCATATTCCATAACCGGTAAACACGTTACCATAATATTTGAAGCTTCCCGGGCCACTGCCGGAACTAATAAAAATATTCTTACACACTGAAGAGAAACACAACCAACAAAGAAACGACCAGCTTCATTACCTCGGTATCAAGCAGCGACCGGAGGGTTTCCATACCGCGGTAGATATGATTGCGGACGGACTGACGGTTGATGGACAGGATTTGCTCAATCTCGCCATAACTCATCCCGTTATAAAAATGGAGAAAAATGACTTCCTTTTGCCGGTCGGAGAGCTGGTTCAGGGCCTGCCGGAGCTTTTTTTTCTGCCGAAATTTTATTTCATCTCTGATGATAATCTCTTCACGGGCAAAATGTGTAAAGTTACTTTTATCTATTTTACTTAAATCACCATCCGTTTTCTGCAGCTCTTTTTTCCTTTTTAAGATTTTTCGACGCAGCGACACATGCAAATATACCTTGGGCGAATCTATGTGGTCTAACTGATCTCTCCTCTCCCAAATAATTCTAAACAGCTCCTGAATGCAATCCTTGGTCAGCTCCGGCCGACGACACAGCTTAATGCCATATCCATACATCGAGTTAAAATATATCTTAAAAAGCTGTTCGAAGCATGCTTCCTCTCCCCGCACAAACCGCTCCCACACCGACTCGCCATTTTTTGATATGCCCTTTTCTTGCTGCATCGTGATTTTATACCAGCCTGAAAATTAATCTTAATTTACCTGACTTGTACTATCCTACAAACGAACAAAGAAAAGCACTGAATAAACATTGGCCTTCCCAGTGTTATCCTTAACAAAGCTATCAAAAAAAGGGAGAAAGTCAAACTTATTTCATTTTTTAGCTCCTGGACTTCATTTAGAAAATACGTGGCCTCCAAAACATTAAAATCATAAAGAGTGCTTTAAAAAAATATATTCAGCATTACTCAAAATCAGTGTGGATGTACCAGAGTACCTTCTCCATCTCCTTCTTTATGGTTGCTGTAGAGCTAATATAGTGATTGTTCATAAAGCTAAAAATGAGTTTCTGCCCGCTTTGGGTGATCAGATATCCGCTCAGGTTATGGTTGTTGCTAAGCGTGCCGGTTTTTGCAAAGATATAGGGCGGACCGCCGTCGCGTGCGGCATACCAGTGCTCAATGGTCCCGCGCTCACCGCCGGCGGGAAGCAGCTCAAAAAGCTGCTGGTCGCTGTGAAACTCTTTATCGATGGCGGCCAGTAGCTGAACCATGGAAGCAGGGGTAAACAGGTTATAGCGGGATAATCCCGAGCCGTCGGCCCATTGAGGTTCATCGGTCATAAAATCCAGGTAATGATTTTCCATCGTGTCTATAACAGCCTCGGCGTTAAGGTTCCCACCCAGCTGGTCAGCCATGACCAGCAGCAGCTGCTCGGCTATGAAATTATCGCTGGGCCCTAACATATGCTTATAGGCAGTATCCGTGGGAATACTATACAGTACATTTGTGGTATCAGGAAGCGGAACATCAGCATAGTCAACCTCCTTAGCCAAAGTATCTGAGAGCATATCAGTAATCAGTTGTGGCGTATAATGATAAGGTTTGTTAAGACTAAAGGCATTGCGCTTCTTCTCCGGATTATACCGAAAGCGATTACCTGATATATCTCGGCGTAGGATAAAGCGACCGATGCGTTTTGAGGCTATCGTATCTATATAGGCTTCAAAAATAGCCGGTTCTACGCTTAACGCTCCTTTCTTCGGGCCATTTTCTCTTCGTGAATGGGAATCCATTTCAAAATGAACCATATTTCCATATAACGGCAGCGGTGACTTTTCTGCCTGATAGGCATACTGATAATCATCCCAGGCCCACCCGGGACCCAAGCGTTTATCGTCAAAGTTAGCATCGGAAAAATAAAGCTTGTCCTTCCGGTTCCTGAGAAAGGAATATACTTTGGAGTCACCTATTTCAGGATGCAAGAATGAGGGATCGCCCGTTCCCCAGAAAATGAGCGAATCGCCGCGGGACACATACCTGAGGGCCGGCATCAGGTTCGGCAGCAGTTTAAGTCCCGCATAAAAGGTAAACAGCTTGGTGTTGGATGCCGGCGTAAAATAGCGGTGTTCGTTTTGCGCATAAATCATCCTGTCGGCGGCCGGATCATATAGAGCAAAGCCGGTGAAGTTTGATGAAAAGACGGATGAGGTATCCAATTTAGTAGCCAACTGTGATATCGTCTTTGGGGAATAGCTGACGCCTTCTTCCCGCGCAAGCTTGCCCGAGGGTTTACAGGCTACGGCTGCCAGGCAGATACATACAAACAACAGCACAGGTTTTGAAATAGGAGGAATCGAAAGTTTTGTTAGCATTGGGAAATAGATTCTAAGATAATGGATTGGATTAAATAATAGGCCCAATATTTGATCCGGCCGTTAATAACTGGGGTGAAAGAACTCCTTCTCTTTTGCAACTGACCCATTTTTTTGGCGATACACTTGCTCATCAGCCCGAAGTTCTACTCTGCGAATTTTACCGCTTACCGTCTTGGGAAATTCAGCTGAAAATTCGATAATGCGCGGAATTTTGTATACGGCCAATCTTTTGCGGGCAAAAGCAAAGAGTTCCCGGGCCAGAGCTTCAGTATCTTTTGTGCCTTCTTTTATTACCAGAAAAGCCTTCACCACATTGCCCCGCAGTTCATGCGGACTCGCAACTACCGCCGCCTC
>DATGUX010000026.1:0-7395 GCA_035300985.1 Fodinibius sp. | reverse complement strand
ACCTTGGAGGTGGACTCCAACGGATGGTCATCTTCAGTATATAAAATAAAGCCCGGCTGCGTTTTCGTCAGGCGCTTGGTAATTTCATTGCTGCCCGCCTCGGGATAGGTGGTGATGAACTCGTCCACTACGGGATGCTCCAGCAGATGAATCTGGCGCAGCTCGCCGCCCAGGGCCACCAGCTGCCAGAAAGTATCGGCATCGGAGGGGTAGGGCACGCGCGGAAAGTCGATTTTCAGAAACTCTTTGTACTTTTCGCGATAGCCGGGCGAATGCAGCACGGCATAGATATAATCCAGCAGGTCGATAGGCGCAAAGGTACCGGGGTTCCCCTCCTCGGGAGGGGATTCAGGGGTGGGTTTCTCCGGCCCCTCTGGTGAAGCCTTGGCGACGCGGCGATCTCCGCTCTTGTCATCCCGGACTTGATCCGGGATCTCGTTCTTTTCCGGCACGAACGTCAGCTCCAGCCCGTCGGCAATCTCCTGCACGATCTCGGCGTCTAAATTAGGCCTGCGTTCGGGTTGGCCGTCCAGGGTCTGCTGGCCGTCGTCTTCGGGGTAAATATAAAGAGGACCTAAATAACTAATCCCAGCCCCTGCACTTTTCTTGCCAGCAGAACATTGATCTGTTATTCGTTTAGATATAAATATGCTAAAATCATAACTAGAATTACTTGGTCTTACCCAATTAAGACCTACATTATCCCCTTTTAAAAAATGTTGCATTACTTGAAAAACTGGTCTTGCATAAAGACCACCAGACTTGCCTGTATAAAGTGTCCATCTTGCATCAAATGGTCGATAACTAATTTTAGTAAAATTTTCTTTTTTATTTAATTCAGCATCCTCTTTTGCCCATTTATATTTCCAAGATTGAGAATCATTAGGACGCTTATATTTATTCCTCCAGGCCGATTCGTTTAACGTCAATAAGTCTTTTATTTTATTATTTTGTTCTTCTTTGGTAAAGGAAACATTTAAACCATCATTTGATGAAACAAATCCAACACTATTTACAGTGAAAATATTATTTATTTTGAATCCTTTTTCATACGTTTTTTGTTCTTTTCTATTCTGAGGAATAAAAAAATAATATGGATCAGAATAGTCAACTTCTTCAAATTCAATATTTTGTAGTCCTCCCTTTCCAAGGAAGTTATATTTTTCCTGACGATTACCATATACATCATGATGGAGAACCCTACCCAGCTTATTTGAGTTCGCTTGAGCCCTTTTTATAAACACATTAATGGAAACCCCAGCCTGTATATCAAATACATTTTCATCCTTATTTCCTTCTGGAGTTGTTTCTCCTTTCAATGAATTGCCATGGAGATCAATCACATAAATCTCATCAAAGGTCTTCAAAAGGTTCCATCTCATCCCCCGAAAGGTCGGATTATCCAGAAAACCGTGATTATTGATATAGGCTAACACCCCTTCGCCATTTTTATCCACAAAATGCTGGCCATAGCGTATGAATTTCACATAATCATCATGTAGCCAGTGTTTGCGTTCGCCAAAGTGTTCCCCATCCACATATTTATAATCTTCAATCAGCCCGGAAATCCAGTCACCCATATTTGATGAGATGCCGCTGTACGGCGGATTCCCCATCACCACCATCACGGGGGTATCGCGCTTCACGTGGTTGGCCTGGTTGGCTTCTTCACTGAGCCAGCTGGCAAAGAGGGTACCGGTGTCGGGGTGGTGCTCTTCGAGGGAGTTAGTCAGATAGACCCGAAAGCGCTGGTCGGCCTCCCTGCGGTAGCCGGTCTCTTTGAGCAGCATATCCAGCTTCAGATGCGCCATGGCGTAGCTGGCCATCAGCAGCTCAAAACCGTTGAGGCGCGGAATCAGGTCGTTTTCTACATAGCTCGGCCACAGGCCTTCTTGTCCCTCAAAGCCGGAGCGGATCTGTTTAATCACCTCCGCCAGAAAAGTGCCCGTACCGGCGGCGGGATCCAGGATCTGCACTTTATGCACCTCGCGCTCCTGTTCTTTATAACCGCTGGCTTTGCGGGCGTCTTTAACGTCGGTTTTTACCTTCACCGTGGTTTTGGAGGTGTCCGCCAGTCCGTCTTTCAGGTCAAATTCGTCCTTCAGAATGTCATCCACCGCCCGCACGATAAAGTTGACCACCGGTTCGGGCGTGTACCACACGCCGCGGCTTTTGCGCAGGGCAGGATCGAATTCCGCCAGAAAAGTTTCGTAAAAATGGATGATCGGGTCGGTCTGCTGGGTGGCTTGCCCAAAATCTTCCATCAGCTTGGCTACATCAGTGGCGCGGAAAATATCGGCCAGCGCATCCACCACCCAGATGATACGGTCGTCCAGGTCATAACCGGCGATATATTGAAAGAGCTTGCGCAAAAAGGGATTGGTTTTGGGGATGAGCTCGGCGGCTTCGTGGCGGCTGAAGTCGTCCAGCGTGGGATCGTGCAGCCGCGCGGCAAACATGCCGTAGGCAATGGTCTGGGCGTAGATATCGGCAAATTCTTTGGCGTCGATATCGTGTATCAGGATATCCCGGAAGGCCTCCATTTGCTCGCGGAGGGTATTGTTGGCGGCTTCATCAACGCGGTTGTCGCCGGCGTCGCTCTCCAGTGCATTCTGAATGATTGTGGCCAGCAGCCGTGCTTTGCCGGCCATCATCTTGGATAACTTGGCGGAGGAGCGGATGGTCTGCCCGCGCTGGGTGGCAAAGTTGGTAATCAGATCACGAAACTCCTCGAAGTGCTCGGATTTGGGCACGATGGTTCCGTTTTCAATGTCGGCAATCCGGATGGAAGTGATGAATTCATCGTCGTAATAAAAGCGGAAGTCGAGATAGTCGGTAAAGATGAAGGGATCGCGGGTCGCTTTGTAGCGGTCAAACTGTTCTTTGTGCTTCTTCTTTCCCTGCAGATCGGGATCGTCAATATCTTTGGCCTCGATAAAGGCTACGGGAATTTTCTCTTTGGTAAGGATATAGTCGGGGGCACCGCATGCCACACGCGAGGGTTCGTTGGTGACCATGACGTCATCCAGTATGGCTTCCATCAGGTTTTGCAGGTCGCCGCGGTAGCTGTGTTCTCGTGAGATGCCGGTTTGGTAGCGGTTGTTGATACTTTCTAAATACTGATTGATCGTCATAGTAAATGAATAAGCCTTAAACGCAGGAATGATTTTTCCTTAAAATAGAAGTTTTACGGACTTAATCGAATTGGAGTCTTCTTCCGGTATTTGGTAGCCGTTATTAATCGAATTGGAGTTCTCTTCGAAAAGGTTCTCCACTCGCGCAAGTTTGCAACTTGTGCGTATTTTATCTGGTATTGAGCCGTTACAGGTTACAAACCTAAAACAGTTTTGGGAAATATTCTTGTCTGTTGGAAGGTCTAAGTTACAAACTTAGACCAGTTCTTGTTTTAACAGGAAGGTTAGCAATTTCAGAAGTAAAGCCGTTAAAAGATGTAGGCCATCTTGGAGATGGACTACATCAGATCAGCAGCGCCCGCGTTGTAGTCCACCTCAACGGTGGCCTACAACTTCTGTTGAAAAACAACCCTCCACTCGCGCAAGTTTGAAACTTGTGCGTTTTTTAGCCGGTATTAGTCTGTTCCAAGTTACAAACTTGAAACAGTTATCAAGAATGGTCCATTTCCAGAACAACGAAAAAGGTCCGGGCATAGGTGGAATTACTTTTTAGATATCCGCCTCCGGGCATCGTAATTTTTGTGGTGGGAACCCTAAGCTCCAGTCCGCTATCGGTCTGTTGCGCCTCAATATCCTTGCGCTCTCCCCAAGGGGTGACACGACTTGCGGCATCCACATCCCTGATGTCCGGAAAGGACAATGTGATATTGTCCCGGGTTTCTTTATCCAAATGCACTGCCACAACAATGCGGTCTTGGCCTACCTTAAATGCTTCTATGCTGTTTGTGCCATGATTCACCGTGCCGGGCTTGTTAATCACAATGTCCTTATCCACGCTGATGTTATGGTATGCCTGCATCTTTTCGCTTTTTCCACCAAGTAATTTACCAATCCCTTTTATCGCTCTGGCAACACGCGAAAGTTTGTGGTCTTCACCCTGGAAAAGGGGCACCTTAGCATACCAGTAGATGCGATAGCGGTTGGCGTCGCCCTCGTTGTGCTTGATGGCCCATAAGGCGAATCGGGGCAGCTGGTTTGTAATCACCAAAGGATCAGGCATATTCCCCACTTCTGTTTGCCAGATGCCAATATCTTTGTATCCCCGTTGTTCAGCGGCTTTGCGCAGCTTTTCCATTTCCTTTACTGCATGAGAATTTCGATAATGAAAATTCAGTACGTCAATAACATCCCACGCATTGTGATAGTCCAGCCATCTGACGTAATTCTCTATAGTAAGTCCGGGAACAGTGGGCCAGCCACCGTGTACCACCTTGCCGCCTGCAGCGTGAATGGCCTCCGCGGCCGGTTTGGTCACGCGGGTGTAATAATTACTATTGGTCGGTACATCAGGATCGTTTTCAGTAATATCTATATTGCCTACATAGAAGGGGGATACGCCACCGGGCTCGTTCCAGACCTGGAAATAATCCATTCCGCTGGCGCGAAGCTTGGGTACAACGTAGCCCAACACATCTTTCCAGTCCTGTACATGATCCTTGGCGATAGGAAAGGACCACCCGCCTCCGGCCTTGACATTATTGGCCCTGAATGGTCCCGGAAAATCACTCTTGTAATATAGTTGCTTATTTCTTTTGGTGATCTCAACTTTATGGCCCGCTACATGGTAAGTCGTCGGCGAGCGGTCCTCTGCCCAGCGCGGGGCGTAGCCTAAAAGGGGCAGCATATTCACATTGTTCGCTCGATTGATCCACTCAGTGATTCGCTTATCATCATAGGTACCTTTAGTCGGCTCCACTTGCTTCCATAATAAACCCGCACGCTGGTGAGAAAGCACATCTTTTAAACCATGCATCTTATGCGGCCACTTAAATCCGTTGATACCGATCAGATCGGCAAAATAGGTGCCCGGTTGAGGAGGTTCATGAGACGACGGAACCTCTTGCCAGCTGTAACCGGCTATAGCGAATAAAGTTATTAGCGCCAGTATGTACTTAATAGACTTCATGTTTTTTGATCTAAGGTGATACAATTCCCGCCCCTTGGGCAGGCAAGAATAAGGAGAGTTTAGGACATAAACTCCCAATTAAATACTCCGATGGAATATATGCTATAGCCGACTGCCCACCAAAATGTAGGGGAGCCAGCTTTATGGACGTAACCGAATTGGAGTTCTCTTTCAGCTTCTGATGGGCCACAACTTCTATTGAAAAAGACCTTCCACTCGTGCAAGTTTGCAACTTGTGCGTATTTTAGCCGGTATTAAACCGTTCCAGGTTACGAACTTGAAACAGTTTTAAGGAAAAAAATTCTTGTCTGTTGAAAGGTCTAAGTTACAAACTTAGACCAGTTATAGGGTTAAAAAAGAGTTTGGCAATTCCAGAGGTATAGTCTTTAAAAGATGTAGGCCATCTGGGAGATGGACTACATCAGCAGTGCCTATGTTGTAGTCCACCTCAATGGTGGCCTACAACTATCTATTTACTCGAAAAAGCCCTCTGCTCGCGCAAGTTTGCAACTTGTGCGTGTAGTATGTCTGGTATTAAACTGTTCCAAATTACAAACTTGAAACAGTTTAAAGCAGGGCTATTTATGCGTGATGGAGCTTTCAATACTGATGTCACTCATGAGCGTACGGTGGACGGGACATTTTTTGGAGATATCCAGAATCCTGTCGATCTGCTCCTCGGTCAGATCGCCTTCCACAATTACTTCCTTTTCGATGGTATCGATCCGGCTCTTGGGATCCTCGCAGTTGTCGCAATCCTCCGCATGCCTTTTGCTGTGGCGAAGCTCCATATAAACGTCATCAAGCTCCCATCCCTTATGATTAACATACATCTTGATCGTCATGACCGTGCACGATCCCAGCGACATCAGCAGATAGTCGTAGGGATCAGGTCCGCGGTCTTTTCCGCCTTCTACACTTTCGGGCTCGTCAGCCCTAAGTTCATGATCACCGGCGGTGAGGGTGGTGGTAAAGTTTTCCTCTTTAGGCAGATGAATATGTACAATCTTTTGTTTGTCAGAATCGGAAGCCATGATGCTAAGGATTAATTGGGGTGGAATAGTTATCCAGTAGAATAGTAAATCCCAGCCAAAACAAAAAGGCCATCTGGTGTTAACCGTTTTCAGTGATTGACAATAACTAAAAACTAACCCCATATCTTTCTTCCAAAATCCTCAGGTGATGCCGTTCATGTCCCGCGATAATGTAAGCCAATGCCCGAACCGATATGTCGGAGCCGTCGGCGGTGCCTGCCTGACCTATCTGTTGTGTATTGAAGCTGCTGAATAAACTGATGTTAGCATTGCGCTGGGCATCGTATTCAGCAGCCAGGCTTTGCAGACTTCGTTTGCTGAACCAGGCCTGCCGGACATATTCGTCCTGATCAAAGCCGGGCAGGGATTGTTGTTCTCCGCGGGCCACACAGAGGGCCCGGAAGGCCATGATGCGCTCGGTATCAATAAGATGGCCAATGACCTCTTTTACGCTCCATTTTTCTTCGGCATATCGGTAATCGGCCTGTTGGTCATCCAGCTGCCCGATGAGCGCATAGACCTGTTGTCCCTGTTGGATAAGCTGCTGGATAACATTAGCTTCGGTAATGAGCTCGATATAGCCTTCATAATAATCAGCGTATTCGGTGGATTTGGGGATATTTTCATCCCAGTCTAAATGGGCCATGACATAAATTATTTGGTTAATACTTTTTTAAGTAACACGCTTACCGGTTTGGTTATAAAAGAATGTTGCGTGTATCAATATTCTTTGGGCATTCTTCAATCGGTACCATCGCCCTATTCGGGTAAAAAGCACCCGCATTTTCCCCCTCCGGAGGGGGATTTAGGGGGATGATCAACTGGCAAAGAAGCCATTAATCTAAATCCACGATGATTATACGTTATTTTTAACCAATCAATGCATTTAAGTAAATAATACTAATTTGATTTGCCAGTATCTGGGTTAATCCGCGGCTGAAAATAAGAAAAGGCCGGATTCAACTCCGGCCCTTTCTGAAAAAAATTCTGCAGCCTTCTATTTATTTACGGAATGACTTTCGTAAATAACCTTAGCTGATTTATTCCCTCCAATAGAGGTAGTCTGCTTATAGGGATAGGTCACGCCGCCGCTGGTTTTCCAGTCGGAGTAGCGGTTTTCTACCTCCACCTGTTCGCCCATTTGCGGATTAAACTGCTTATAACGCTGGATTTCCGGGTAGTTGGTGTCCTGATCCAGCAGCAGCGTAATATTAGAGTCATCCACATTTACGCTCACCTTATTGTAGCTTGTGCCGTCCAC
>DATGUX010000025.1:0-2509 GCA_035300985.1 Fodinibius sp. | reverse complement strand
TCACAGTAAGAGCAAGCCTGCTTACAAAACGGTATGTGGATGTAAATGCCGGACATCAGGAATGTTGAATAATGAACAAAGAACTTCGAATTTCGAAATTCTTTATTCGATATTCTTCGGTTCAGGATCTGTTATCGTTATAAAACGGATTGGTCTCGTAAGTATCTTTCTGCATATAAGCGCGGGCATATTTCACATAATTATCGGCATGTTCCTTAATGGTGGCGACCTCTTCATCCGAGAGCTTACGTACCTGCTTTACCGGTGTTCCCATATATAAGTAGCCCGACTCCAGCCTCTTGTCAGGCGGAACCAGACTGCCGGCCGCCACCATCACATCAGGTTCAATTACTACTCTGTCTAATACTGTAGCGTGAATACCAACCAATACCCGGTCGTGAATGGTACAGCCGTGAACCATGGCGTTGTGGCCAATCGTCACGTCGTTACCAATTTCGGTAGGCCCCCTTTGGTTCATCACGTGGATGCAGGTATTATCCTGCACATTGCTGCGTTCTCCAATCTCGATCCAGTTTACATCGCCGCGAGTTGTAGTATTAAACCACACGCTGCTTTGCTTGCCGAGGGTTACATCCCCGATAATATCAGCGCTTGGAGCGATAAAAACGGAGTCGTCGTATTGGGGTTTGCTGTCGAGAAATTCGTAAATCATAGATCAAGCGGCTTATCCTTTCTCATTCAGATGTTTCTCAATGGCCTTTTTAAATTCTTCGTAGGTTTTGGGAAGCGGATCCAGCTTTTCACCCTCAATAAAAAAGGTAGGGGTAGAGTTTACGCCCTTGTCGATTCCCTCCTGGCGCTGCTCCATCACAATTTCTTGCGTTTCCGCCGCGTTCAGCTCTTCGGTAAACTGGTTAAGATCCAGGTCCAGCCTGCGGGCAAAATTTACAATTGCTGTCGCCGGGTTGGACGAGGACACCCACTGTTGCTGCTGCTCAAAAAGCAGGTTGTGCATCTCTATAAACTTACCCTGATTTTTAGCTGCCTGGGCTGCCCGGGCCGCCAAGGCGGAATACCGGTGACTTTGAAGCGGAAAATAGCGCAAGTTAAAGGTCACCTTATCACCCATCGTTTTTTTGATCTTCTCCACAAATGGATGAAAGTAAGCGCAGGCCGGACATTGATAATCGCTGTATTCAGTAATCACCAGCTTATCTGTTTGCTCGGACTGCGACGATTGCGCTTCAGTATCAGAATTTTGACATCCCACAAAGACAAAGGCAGCTGCGAGACCTACAATAAAAGTTTTCGTTCGTAATAACATGGTATTAAAATTAGATTACTGTTAAAATTATCTCTTTCTAAAGGCTACTTCTCCTCGGCCTTTTCAAGCATTTCCAGGCGCTTTTGTTTAAACTCATCGCCTTCATCCCAACGCTGCATCTTTTCTCCGTTGAGAATGCGGTAGCCCACATCAAAGAAAATACGTACGTCCCGGACCATCCCGCTGGGATCCCAATACTCATTGATTTCATCATTAACGGTATGGTAATTCGCATTTTGCAAGCTATCGACCGTGGCAGCATAGCCATCAGGTTTATCAATAAATTCTGTTCCCGAATTGGGGAAAATGGCCGGTATTCCCTGCTTGGCCATCGAGAAGTGATCAGATCTATAAAAGAAACCCTTATCCGGATGGGGATCGGGTTTGACCTCCACATTATGCTCGGCCGCAACTTCTTCAAACAAATCACTTACACTATTCCGTCCGTAGCCTACCAGTACAATATCCTTGGTTTTTCCATATACGTTCATGCCGTCAAGATTGATATTGGCCGTCACTTTGCCCGGTGGAACCGTGGGATGAGAGGCCCAGTATTTTGACCCCAACAGTCCCTGTTCTTCCGCGCCTACAAATAAGAAAAGCGCGCTTCGTTTTAGCTGGGGTTGGATATCGTTATAGGTGCGAGCCAGATTTAGCACGGCACTTACACCGGCGGCATTATCCAGGGCTCCGTTGTTGATAGAATCGCCCTCTACCGGCTTGGTGATACCAAGATGATCGTGATGGGCGGTAAATACAGCATACTCATCTTTAAGATTCTTATTTGCTCCCTCAACAACGCCCAATACATTTTTAGCTTCTTTCTCACTATAGGATGCCGCAAGGTCAAGACTCAGTGTTAAGCCTTCAAGTGGAACCGGACTAAAGGAACGTTCCTCGGCTGCCTTCAGCTGCTTTTCCAGGTCTAACCCGGCACTTTTAAACAGCGCCGTACTGGCATCTTTTGTAAGCCAGCCGTTGAATTTGGTAGGAGAATCTACCATCGATTCATCACCGCGCAGATAGAACTGTTCGCTGCTCCATCCATTTGCAACAACATTCCAGCCGTAACCGGCCGAAGGTGTCGTATGGACGATCAGTACACCTAAAGCTCCCATTTCGCGAGCCTTTTCATATTTATAATCGTAGCGCCCGTAATACAACCGGGTTTTACCCTTGAACAAATCAGGGTCGGTATGGGGATCGTTATTTTTAACGACCCAG
>DATGUX010000024.1:0-2522 GCA_035300985.1 Fodinibius sp. | reverse complement strand
TTCCTCATTCGCTACATATAAATCCATGTAGGTTTCGTTTTCGGTAATATCCCAGTAGAAATCACAGCTATCCTGATGGGGACAGGTCCGACATTTGTTTCCCCGAAAATCGTTATTGCTACCGTAATGCTCCAAAGCACCCTCAGCATATACCTCCACCGGATCAGAATCGAGCCACCAGTTGAGCAGATCGAAGTGGTGCGTTGCTTTATGAACCAGAAGCGTGCCCCCGCTTGCTTCAATACCATGCCAGCGCCGAAAATACGAAGCTCCGTGATACACATTCAGATACCAGTGGAAATCGACGGAGGTTATTTTCCCGACCCGCTGTTTCATCAGTAATTCTTTAATTTTTGAATGATGTGGACTGTACCGATAGTTGAACCCAACAATCAGCTCGCCATCTGATCGCTCCTCTGCATCTAAAATAGCCTGGCATTTAATTTCATCAGTAGTCATCGGCTTTTCGGTCAATACGTCAATGCCACGCTCCAGCCCTTTAATAACAAATTGATGGTGCGTGGCATCCACGGTGGTAACGATCAGCATATCCGGCTGGGTGGCATCCATCATTTCATCGAAATCGGTAAAAGTCGGACAATCTGCACCGATATATTGCTTCCCATATTTAACCCGGCCGGGATTGATATCACACAATCCTACAAACTCCGAAATATCGCCGTAACGTTCCCGTACAGTCTTGCCCCAAAAGGTAATCCCCCGGATCCCTGTTCCTACCAGGGCTATGCGTCTTTTGGCTTTTCCAAACGTTCGATTGGCTAATACCCCCATCGGGTGGGTAAGCATCGTACCGGCCATGGCACCGGTTGTCTTTTTCAAAAAATCTTTACGTGTGATATTTTTTACAGTCATAATCTTATCTTTTTATTGGTTGTTTTTGTTTTCCTTCAATACTCGACTGCCTTACCTCGTTATCCCTCCAGAAGATTCAGATAAACTTCTTCCTGTCGTTTTGCTGATTGATAAAGCGCTCTGACAAAAGCCAGCGATTTCAGACTATCCGCACCCGATACCGCCGGCTGGTCATCATTTAAAAGAGCAGATAATATCTGCTCATACTGTTTCCTGTGATTATCCATTGTTATACCCTCCATCGGATCGGCCGCACCGGTCCCGGATTCTTTGCTACCGACAACTTTACCGAACTCCTGGGTTCCTCCATAAGAAACTGTAAACATGCCTCCATCCAGGGTAGCCGTACCATGCTCCGCATGAACTTCAATTTTGCGATTCTGGGCGGGTATAGTGGATGTTGATGCCCTGAAAACACCCAGTGCTCCGTTCCTGAACCGCATAACGGCCACGGCATTATCTTCCCCTTCCATATTTTGATGGGTCAGGGTGCCCTTATAAGCTTGCACAGACTCTACTTCGCCACAAAGCCAGAGCATCAGATCTACCGTATGAACCGCCTGGTTGATGACAGCTCCACCACCATCAAGTGCCAGCGTACCCCGCCAGTCTGCACTGCTATAATAGTGCTGATCTCTGAACCATTTCACTGAAGCATCAACCATTACAATATGGCCCAGATCACCGCTATCCAAGAGGAATTTCATGCGCTGCACATCATCTATAAAGCGATTTTGGTAGATGACAGCAAGTTTAACGTTACTCGACCGGCAGCTGTCAATCAGCTGCTGTCCTCGTTCGAGCGTTACCTCAATTGGCTTTTCTACAATGAGATGTTTGCCAGCTTCGGCGGCCTGCTTGCCATAATCCAGATGCGTCCCGGTAGGCGTACAGATTACCACCCCATCGATATCCGCCTCGGCCAAAAACTGCTCATAATCAGTATAAGGCTCTACATCAAATTTCTCACCAAAAGAACGAAGGTTAGCTTCGGTGCGACTGTGAGCCGCAGTAAGCATCCCCGTCTCGGAATCAGCGATAGCCCGGGCATGAGTGCCGGATATCATGCCACACCCAACAATTCCGAACTTTAATTGCCCCTTATTCTCAGACATTATTCAATAATTATTTTAACCTTCTCTTTCTGGGAAAGCTTCTATATAATAGCAATTTATGGTAATAAAACTTATTTAACCGGTAAAGCTATAATTAATAGGAAAGTAAGAAGAAGCACAACAACTACCCTCAATATGGATTAAATCTATGTAAGGGTTTATTTAAGCAGTTATTCCACTCTTAAAAATGTTCTTTATTAATCCCTATTGGGTTCATGCAAAATTTTTCCGAAATTATTCTGGATTTACTCTTCAAACATTAGCATCTCCTTATTGACGTCCAATTCCCTGGGATAACTAAACGTCGCTTCGTTGAAATTCATACGGTAACAGCTATAGAATGGCTGATCAAAGTCATGAACCCAATGTCTCCACTTGTTCTTTCAAGTATATTGAATACACGTAGTTCCTTGTAATATATAGGATTAGATAGAATAAGCTCCTAATTATGGTAAATGGGTGCTTACACATGAACGTTAATATTTTTAGCAAAACTTAGGAAAACTTGCCAGGCGGCTACTTTTGCAGTTAGTG
>DATGUX010000023.1:0-10750 GCA_035300985.1 Fodinibius sp. | reverse complement strand
TATAACGCTCCTTCATCCAATCGCCTTCTTCGGCATACATTTCATCCTGAATGGCAAAGATTTCGCCTTTAACTTTATTTTCCGGGTTGGTGATACCATAAAACTGCCGATATTCGGTCATCACCGAGCGATAGACTTCACCAAAACGCTCATTGGCCTGTACCTCCGGATATTCATCGAGTAAATCCTGCAGGCCGTTGAGCCCTTCGATAATAAATTTTTCCGCACGTACCGGATTACTGTTGAGCTGCGCTTCCATTGACTTGATGTGCACGCGATAGACCTCCGTAATTTTTTCCATTACATCCTTTTGCACGCTCTTCGAAGTCAGATTCTCCCGAGTGGCGCTGTCAGACGCAACACTTCCATCATCCTCGACGAAAGGATTGGAATATGGCAGTAACTTTGGAGCAGTAGGAAGCTCCTTCAACTCAATGTTGGTATTGGACTGTTGTGCCAACAGTCCACTGGGTATTGCAATGAATCCTATAAGTGCAAGAAGTATAGAATTTAGCTTAAATTGCATGATCTGAGAAAATTTTGGTAGTTATTGCCGCTCAACTAATCGGTCTGTTACTTTAAAGGAAATTCTTAACTGCTATGATCTCCACATCTTAACCGGAGGATCATCACCTTCTATTTTGCGTCCACCGCTGAACAATCGGCCAGCGCCGGCCGGGACCAAATGTTTTGGAGCTAAGCTTGATGGCCGGCGGTGCCTGTGCACGCTTATAAGCCATATTATCAACGAGGGATAAAATGCGAATTACTGTTTCTTTATCAAAACCCTGGGCGATAATCTCTTTAGCATCATACTGCTGTTCGAGATAGGCCTTCAGGATGCCATCGAGCACCCCGTAGGCCGGCAGCGAATCGGAATCTTTTTGATCGGGCCGTAACTCCGCGCTGGGAGATTTTTCCAGAATTGTATCCGGAATGACCTCTCGGCCATAATAATCCTCGTTTAGCCAGCGGCTGATGGCATATACTTCCGTTTTATACAGATCAGCGATGACGGCTAAACCGCCGGCCATATCGCCGTAAAGGGTACAATATCCGGTGGCCAGCTCCGATTTGTTTCCGGTGTTCAACAGCATATGCCCAAACTTATTGGAATAAGCCATCAGCAGGGTACCTCTTATGCGAGGCTGTAAATTTTCTTCCGGCACGCCAAAGTTCGTTCCTTCAAAAAGCGGACCAAGGGTATGAGTAAAGGCTTCATAAATATCTTCAATGGCCAGCTGTCGCATCTCAATACCCAGATTTTCGGCCAGCACCTCAGAATCGCTTATGCTTCCTGTTGTTGAAAACTGTGACGGCATCGTGATACCCAACACCTTATCAGTGCCCAGCGCCTCTTTTGCGATACATGCAACCAAGGCCGAATCGATACCGCCGCTCAGGCCGAGAATTACCCGATCGGTGACTCCCGTTTTGGAAAGATAATCCTGCAGACCCAGCTTCAGGCAACGAAATTGCTGTTCAGACACAGGAGGCACCGAAGCAGACGGTTTCGCTTTGTTGCTAAGCTGTGTGTCTTGCCACTGCACGTCTAAAAATGATTCCTGGAACATCGGGGCCCGGCCAACAACCTTGCCCTGGCCGTCAAGGGCCAGCGAATCGCCGTCAGAGACCAAGTCAGTATTTCCGCCTACCTGGTTGACATACAACACCGGCACCTGCAAGTCCTTAGTATGGCGCCTTAGCATTTTCAGCCGTCCTTCAGGTTTATTGCGGGTATAGGGCGAAGCTGAAAGGTTTACAATGATCTCTGCTCCGCTTTCCACCAGCTTCCGAGCGGGATTAACATCATAAATTAAATACTGCGGATCACTGTAGTTGTACCAAATATCCTCACAGATAGTAACTCCTATCTTTCGTCCGCCGACCGTTACGCACTGAAATCGATCATTGGGCTGAAAATAACGAAGCTCGTCATAGACATCATAGGTAGGAAGCAGGGTCTTGTGGATCTCATCTTTAACCGCACCCTGTTCAAGTACTAAAGCGCCGTTAAAGCAGGCTCGCCCCGTTGCTTCTGCGTTGGGCGTCACGGTACCCATGATCACGGTCGTCTCGGAAACAAGATCCGCTATAGCCCTGTTCATTGCATAAACCTCATCCAGAAACGACTGATGCCGTAACAGATCCAGCGGCGGATAGCCGCATGTAGCCAGCTCGGGAAACAGCAACAGGTCTACTCCCGCCGATTCGGCTGATACAATGGCTTTTTCGATAAGAGAAAAGTTTTTATCCAGGTCTCCAATCGTTGGATTTTGCTGCTGTAATCTAATGTTCATGGTTTGAGATAAAGGATTGAAAGCAGACCGTATTTATTCATTTGCATCATACACCTTTTGTCCGCCAACCCAGGTTTCAAGCACTCTCATTTGCCAAATTTTTCCGGGTGCCACTTCAAAATAGTCGCGATCAACAAGAATAAAGTCGGCCCATTTTCCCGGCTCAAGACTGCCCAGCACTTCCTCGCGATGGGCAGCATAAGCAGCACTGAGTGTAAATGAGTGCAGGGCTTCTTTCCGGCTCATCCGCTCTTCAGGATACCAGCCGCCTTCAGGCTTTCCCTGATGATCCTGGCGGGTTATGGCCGAATACAATCCGAAAAACGGATTTACATGCTCAACGGGGAAGTCAGATCCCCCTGCAACGACCGTTCCCTGATCTAAAAAGCTTTGCCAGGCATAAGCTCCCTCCATTCTTTGGGCACCGATGCGATCCTCCGCCATATTCATATCACTGGTAGCGTGGGTGGGCTGCATGGATGCAATAATATTCAATTTTTTAAAGCGTGGAATATCTTCCGGAGCAACAATCTGTGCGTGCTCTATTCGATGACGCAGTCTCTGCTCGCCAAGGCTGTCTTTGACCGCAGCAAAAGCATTCAACACCACGCGATTGGCGCGGTCCCCGATGGCGTGCACATTTGCTTGAAATCCGGCCGAAGCGGCTTTCATAATCTTAGCCGTCATCTCGGCCTCCGTTAAAAACAGCAGTCCCTTATTTCCGGGATCATCGCTGTAAGGCTCAAGCATAGCCGCACCGCGACTTCCCAAGGCGCCATCAGCATATAGTTTGACGCTTCGAAGGGCCAGCATATCATTTTTATAGGAATCGACGGGGCCCTCCCGGGAGAGCGAGTCAAAGGCGGTGCCCGTTCCTCCTATCATAGCGTAAATACGAGTTGTCAGGCTGTCCGCATCAGCAAAGTGTTTGTATAATTTCCAGTCCTTAACACTTATTCCGGCATCGTGTACCCCGGTCAAACCGTGGCTGCGCATCTGCCGGAGCGCTTTGCGAAAGGCTATGGTTCGCTCCTCTTTGGAAGGATCCGGCACTTGAGAGGCCACCAGGCTCATGGCTTCGTCCACGAAAACGCCGGTGGGATTACCCGCTTCATCACGTATAATTTTGCCTCCTTCCGGATCTTCCGTATCAGCGGTGATACCGGCCAGCTCCATCGCTTTGGAATTGGCCCATCCCGCATGACCGTCGATACGACTTAACCATACGGGTTGCTCACTTACTGCCTTATCCAACTCATCAGCCGTAGGGAACCGACCAATATTCCAATGCGTATGGTTCCATCCCCGTCCTTCAATCCATGCTAAATCGGGATATTGATCCGAATACTCTTCTACCTTTTTCAGGGCTGCAGCCAGCGACGGAGTTCCCGTTAGATCGGCATTCATCTGCTGAAATCCCAATCCCATGACGTGAGCATGTGCATCAATCAATCCCGGCAGCATCACCTGGCCCTTGGCGTCAATGATTTCAATATTTTCTGATTCCTTAAAAGTAGTATCAGAATAAACGTCGATCACTTTACCTTCTGAAAATGAAAGGGTCGAAAATTCCCTGAGTTCACCTTCATAAAAGGTGTATCCTTTCACATTGGTAATGATCGTCTTTTTCTTGGATTCCTCTTCCGGGCGGCTACAGGAAAAGCTTGTTACGGAAAGAAGAACGATCAGAATTAGTGACTGAAATTTAGTCATACTGTCATAAAGTGATTAATTGCAGCTTTCATTAGCAATCGTGTACATACTGTTCAGTGGCCACCCAGCTGTAAAAGAGACCGGTTCTCCCAGTCCTTCAGCTTCGATACCAGCCGTTGCGGAACAACCTTGAAGTGCGAAAGATCCGATATTGGAAGCCAGTCCACTTTTTGCAACAGCTGCTTGTGATCTTCCAGCTCAGGATCGGAGCCAAGTTCGGGCTCACCTGCTATTCGGGAAACTTCAAAGTAACATTCCACAGCATGAAATTCCTTTCTAATGAGCTCTTCCACGTGCAAAAGTCCATGGACCTGAACCCGAACCTTTGTTTCTTCTGCAAACTCGCGTTTAACGGCTTCTTTAAGGCTTTCTCCAAATTCGACTTCGCCGCCGGGTGGTATCCAGATCATCTGGTCGGTAACCGGAGACCGAAGGTTCACGGCCAGCAGCTGTCCCTTTTCAACAAGCACGCCGCAGGCCCGCAGCCGCAACCGTCCGCTAAATAGTTCTGGGAGGCTCATCAGGCTTCACTTACTACCTTTTCGCGGGTAATCGGAATATTTAGGCCTTGTTCTTTAGCGTATTTAAGGCTGGCTTGTACAAAATCCACGAAAAGCGGATGTGGATTCTTGACCGTTGAACAAAGTTCCGGATGAAACTGCACTCCCACAAACCAGGGATGATCCTCCAACTCAATAATCTCCACCAGGTCGCGCTCGGGGTTGAAGCCGGTCAGTTTCATTCCCTCTTCTACCAATTTGTAGCGCAAGTTATTATTCACCTCATAACGATGCCGGTGGCGTTCCTGAAAAAGCTCCTGTCCGTAGGCGGCATGAGCCCTGGAACCTTCCGCTACTTTGCAGTCATACAGCCCCAGCCGCATCGTGCCTCCTTTGGCTTCAATATCTTTCTGGTCCGGCATCAATCCTATAACCGGATATTCGGTCTCTTCATTAAATTCAGTGCTATTAGCTTCCGGCCAGCCGCATTTATTGCGAGCAAATTCAATAATCGCACACTGCATGCCCAGGCAAATACCGAAAAAGGGAATACCTTTTTCTCGGCCGTGAGTGATAGCCGCAAGCTTGCCGCCAATGCCGCGCCCGCCAAATCCGGGTGCCACTAAGATACCGGAAATACCCTGCAATTTATCTTCAACATTTTTTTTCGTCAGATGGTCGGATTGGATCCAGCGGACATTCACAGAACAATCGTTGACGGCTCCGGCGTGGATGAAGGCCTCTGCTATAGACTTATAAGCATCGTGATGCTCCACATATTTGCCAACCAGGGCAATATCTATTTCGGTGGATGGATTACAAACCGCCTCCACAAAGCCAATCCACTGGTCTAAATTGGCCTCATCGGCCTCCAGACTCAGCTTTTCAATAACGCGTTGGTCAAGTTCCTCGCCCTGCATCAGCAGCGGCACCTGATAGATGCTTTCCGCATCGAGGGAGGCGATCACATCTTTCATCTCAACATTACAAAACTGGGCAATCTTCTCACGAATGGTTGTGTCCAGCTCATATTCGGAGCGCGCCACAATAATATCCGGCTGCAGCCCGCTCTCGGAAAGGGTTTTAACGGAGTGCTGCGTTGGCTTTGTTTTGAGCTCGCGCGCCGCCGACAGGTAGGGCACAAGAGTCAGGTGAATGGAAAGCGTGTTGTTACGGCCCACATCGTAGCGAAGCTGGCGCACGGCCTCGATATAGGGCAAACTTTCAATATCACCGACCGTTCCGCCAATTTCGACGATAACCACATCATAATCGCCCGATTCGCCCAGCGCAAGCGTATGCGACTTAATCTCATCCGTAATATGCGGGATAACCTGAACCGTTTTACCCAGATATGCCCCCTGGCGCTCCTTGGAAATCACATCATTGTAGATGCGCCCCGTGGTGACGTTGTTTTCCTGAGAGGTTTTAATATCAAGGAAACGTTCGTAATGTCCCAAATCCAGATCGGTCTCCGCTCCATCTTCGGTTACATACACCTCCCCATGTTCATAGGGATTCATAGTGCCGGGATCCACATTAATGTAGGGATCCAGTTTTTGAACGGTCACGCGCAGCCCGCGGGCCACCAGCAGCCGCCCCAAAGATGCGCATATTATTCCTTTGCCGAGCGAAGACGTAACTCCTCCGGTTACGAATATATATTTAGTGGACATGAAAGCATTCATTAATTATGGGAAAAACAAAAATAGAATGTTTCCCCTCAGCATTCAACCGTTAATATAATTTTTTTGAAACTTTTCATGCACCTCCACGCACGCTCGTCCGTTGAGATCCGGCAGGTAAATTAAAGAAGTTCAACGCCGTTCTGTTTAGCTCTCCCTTTCCTGCAATCTTTCAATAATTGTTCTCCACTATCGTTTTGAGCAGGTCCGGTTTATCCGTAAATATACCACTGACGCCTGCTGCTAAAAGCTTCCGCATGCGCCGGGGCGTGTTAACGGTATACACGAAGTGGGGAATATGATGCTTTTTCAGATCGGTCAGCCTGGTTTTTGTGGCTTCCCCATAACTAAAGTTAAATGCATCAGCGCGATAGTTGCGAACCAACTGGCTGGGCAGCTTCCCATCCGACCGCCGGCGATTATACAACAAAGCAACCGGGATTTTCGGATTCAGTTTCTTAAGATGTACAACGGCTCTGTAATCAAAACTTGAGAATAGCACGTACTTTTCCATATCGTGCTTTTTTACAAGTTCCAGGCATTTCTGCTCCACCCCGCCGGCATGTCCCTTAGCAACCGCTTCCGTTTTGATCTCAATATTGAGAGCAATTTTGCCCGATGCACAGGCCAGTACCTTTTCCAGAGAAGGAATTTTTGTACCCCCAAACTCGCGCCCTTTCCATGAACCGGCGTCCAGCTCTTTAAGCTCATCAAAGGTATAGTAGCTGAGCGGCCCCTGCCCGTCCGTGTGGTCGTCAAGCATGACATCGTGAAAAACGACCGGCACGCCATCACTGCTTAGCTGCACATCCAGTTCAATCATATCCGCGCCCATCTGCATGGCCGCCTCAAAAGCCGGCATCGTATTTTCCGGATAATAGGCGCCCGCCCCGCGATGAGCAATGACCATAAAGCCCTCCCTGCTTTGCCTGTATAAAGTGGGAAGCAAATAGGGTTGAGCCATAACAGTAGTAACTATGTAACTAAAAACGAGCCGGCCGGTTATAGGCTACGCTGCTTTTTCCAGGTTAAATAATCGATCAACTCTTTTATTTGCTTCCTTTGATAAAAGATGAGCCCTACATTAATGCCAAAGACCGCCAGGATGATAATAAGAAAGGTCTGCCCCAAATTAGTAATCCCATAATAAAAGGAATAACCGAATATGAGCACGGCTAATATATTTACCGCCAGCATAATCCACTTATTACGCTCTTTTTTATGCAGAGCTTCTATCTGCTGTTCCTCTGAAAGCTCCTGCGTATCCTTTTTCAGATGAATATTGAGATATGATTGCATCCGTTCCTGCTCGTGCTTATCGCTAAAATCAGTCATATTAATTCTTAGATTCCATCACCCTTTTCATAGCACTGCGCAGCAGCTCATTCGGATCGTGAATTTTTGAAACGGTATGATATACCAGAAAAAATCCGACGATCGCAGAAAGACTTGATACCGCCGTGAGTACTGTCGAAAGCCAGAGCGGACGAAGATAGCCCATAAAAGAGACGATGATAACAGCCAGGCCCAGCACAATCTGGCTCAACCCTGAAACAATATAGATGGTAGAGGTTGAATGAAGCCGGTTAATAAGCCTGATAATACCAGATCCATGAACAGAATCCCGTATATTGCGCGCACCCGAGGGCGTTTTCCGATCGTTATTTTGTTGTGATTTGTCCATAATGCACATCCGTATTTTTATAAAGCGGATCTTAGTTATAACTTAACCGAAAATGTTGATTTTTCAATCCCGAATTTTCTTTTATGTCTGATTCTAACGCCAATATTTATATCTATGGTCGCAATCCGCTGCGCGAAGCCCTGAATACTGAGGCGGAACGAGTAGAAAAAATATTTGTCCGCGATTCACTCCGTGACGCTCAGCTTGCTGAAATATTTAATCTGGCCTCCCAGCACCGCATCCCCATTTCGCACGTGCCCGGTGCCAAACTCTACGAGCTGGTCGGCAGCGTTAATGACCAGGGGGTCGCTGCGCTGATGAGCGCCGTTTCCTACTACGATTTTGGCCAATGGCTCGACGGGATTGATACATCAAGCTACCCTGCTGTGTTACTGCTGGATGGCATTGAAGATCCCGGTAATCTGGGTGCGATTCTTCGCACAGCCGCGGCGGCCGGCATCGCGGCCGTACTGGTTCCCAAGCATGGCCAGGCTCCGGTCAATGCTACCGTATATAAAACATCGGCAGGCACCGCCGGACGTATTCCTATTGTGCGGGCCGGAAATTTAAATCAGGCAATTATGAAGCTTAAAGACGCCGGTTTTTGGATTGGCGGACTGGATATGAACGGCGACACTAATCTGTGGGATTTACAGGTCGACCGGCCGCTGGCCTTTGTCATTGGCAGCGAAGGAAGCGGCATCCGCCAAAAAACACTGGAACATTGTGACTATAACTTCCGCATCGAGATGGAAAACAGGGTGGAATCACTCAACGCTTCGGTAAGCAGTGCCCTGCTTTGCTACGAATGGAAACGGAAGCAGCCATAATAGAGCTCCTGTCCGCTGTCTAACCGCTCAACTGTTCCATTTATACCGGAAACAAGCATGAAGGCGACTCAACAGCCGTGACTTTTTGGTCCGTACATTAGCTTCCGACATTTCCAGCCGGCTGCTTAACTCCCGGGTAGACAAGTCGGGATGGGCCATTAAAAATTCTATAAATTCACGCGGTTCTTTCTTGAGTCTGTTCAGGCAGGCTTCCAGGATCTTTTGCCGATCCTCATCTTGAAGCCGTTCTATTTGCTGTTCAGGACTTATCAGATGCTGCTCATAGTCGCGCGCCCTTTCAATATCCTCTCTTTTCCTATTCCAGCGTTTATCAAGCATCCCAAAATATTCATGGCGACAAACGCGCAGGAAATAGCTGAATATATGTTCTTCATTACGGATAGCTCCCTGCATGATCTTCTCATGCACAATCAGGAATGTATTCTGGGCACATTCTGCCGCATCATCTTCGGAGGCATTTAGCACCACCTGCAGGTAATCCCGCAGCCGGCCAATGAGCTCATCCAACAGATCATTTACCTCATTTTGCCTGTTTTCTCTCAGAGCAGAAACAATTTCAGAATAGTCGGTACTGGAAGAAGACAATGGAGAGAGTCAGTTGTTAGGCCAACAGTTAAAATTAATAATGGATTTAAATTTCCATCCCGCAATTAATAGATACCTTTAAATCACCCCATCTGAACCCGGAATTTGCGGACTGATGGGTTAACAAGCGTAAATATACTTTTCAGATGACAAAAATAACCATCTCAAGAATATAGCAAAAGATCACTAATATAGAATTATTCAATAACCATGCAAAAGTACAGGGGTTCTTTACGTCAATTTAACAAAATTAGCGAGACCTAACTTGAAATTCAGCCTACTTCACAATATTTATAGAGCCGCTTAACATGGTGTTTCTCACTTTTTTGTAACAAAAGACTTGGGAAACACTCTTGTTAATAGAAGGGGCTCAAAAACACATTATCTGTCCAGAAGGACGACTGCCCTTCGTTTAGAATACTCAACAATTACTTCACAAAACATACTCTCTATTATGAAATCTCTCGTTCAAAAAACCGTTGCTGTCATTTTTATCGCTGCTCTTGCCACCGGATGTGCATCTATGACCGATGCCGGCCTTTCCCAGCAGCAGCCCGAAAAGTCCGAAACCGAGCAGGTCGCTCCCAACCAGCCCAATGATGTTCAAATGGGAACCGACGCCGATGTAAGCCCGATCGTTGATCGGCCAGAGTAACAAAATACATACTTAAGACAAGGAAGCAGGTATTAATACAGGGGGAAGTACCTTTGGCCCAAACCTATACCCCTAAATCCCCTAAAGGGGGACTTGTTCAGGGTATCATTGTAACCTATTCAATGGATAGATCCCAATATAGAACCTGCTTTCGCCTGCTTCCCAATAGTTTGGGGTGCAGGCAGGCGATGTGAGGAAAGTAAAAAACAATTTGCTGAAATATAGGAAATTAAAGCTGTCTCTTTCAGAGGATGAAGGGGTTCAATTTAGGGATGTCTACTGTCTTAACAAGTATTGCTAAGACAGTAGAAAATGAGATAATAATTTCTTACCCTATCTATACTTATATGGTGGTATTAAGGGATAGAATATCTCCATGACTCATTCAGAACAAAGGACGTGGTATTCCTTTTTCATCCAATCACTTTATCATTTCTAAGTGCTAATGTGGCTATTTATTCTTTTGGCCTTTATACAGCTGCTCCCTCAAACGGGGGATAAAATGGCTCAACAGGCGCGGTCTCAGGCGGATTACTATATTCAGCAAATCGAGCGTGGTCGCCATACTGATGAGTATCTCTGGGCACTGACCGTGGTGAGCGCGGAGAATGAAAACATCAGAGGTTATGTAGAGGATCGCATACAAATAAAAGGTATAACCTCCGGTCCTCTGTCGCTATTTGCTAACATCGCCGACAATATGTCTCAACAGCTTAAGCGGGTAGTCTTTAAAACGGGATCGCCCGACCTGCTTATCGCCCTTCTGCTTACCGATCT
>DATGUX010000022.1:0-4370 GCA_035300985.1 Fodinibius sp. | reverse complement strand
CAGTGCTTTGGTCAGAGCCCGATCGTCAGGCATCATACCCTTTTCAATGGGAAGGTTGATATTAAGGGTGTAGTTAAGGCTCAAATTAACCATAAACCAAAGGCATACGGCCAAAATAAATGCTACGATGAAAACGATAATCCGCTCCCGGCCTATGCCGGCAATTTCATCTTCGTTAGACTTTTGGGTAATATTCTCCCAAAAGCCCAACGCACGTTCCTTTAGATTTTCAACTATTGAAGTTTGCATAATGACTACCTTATCGATCCAATATACTTCGGATCGCCTACCATTGCAATGGATTTAAGCCGGATTATTCACAGCCTTTTTATCTATACCTGAATTTGAGCTATAAGCTACTATTAGCAAGTAGAGAACTTACAAAGCTCTAACATCGTAATTTTCTTTATTTATGAATGATTCGGGTTAAGATCGTACCACAATCTCTTTCACAATCTTTTCATCCACCTTGTCATTCAATTTTTTGGCAATACTGTAGCGTTTCATGTGGATTTCCTGCCGCCAGGCGGGATTATGCACATGTACAACCAGGTTACCATATTCAAAGTGGATATTTTTTGTTTCCTTAGCAATCCTTTCGCCCACCGTCTGCTTCCAGATCGATAAAATCATGCCCCGTTTTAACCGCTTGCGATGCGGATAATCATCAAGAAAGTCTTTAAGGGCCTCCTTTAACAGCTTTGGGCTATTTGATCGGTATCGAGACAAAGGATATTTTTTTTGAGTTAAACTTGGGTAACCTGACCCTGTTCTACGCGATATTTTCGGTTATACTTTCCATCAAAATCCACATACTCGTCAAAAGGAATTGGATTGGCCGCCGTCACAAATATCTGTCCGGCATGTTCAATAAGCGCATTCAGCAGTACCTGCGTTCGCTGGGCATCCAGATCACCAAAAACATCATCCAGCAGGAATATCGGCAGATCGTCCAGCTCTTCCGAAAAATACAAAAGTTGCGCCAGTTTTAAAGCCAGTGCAAATAAGCGATGCTGGCCCTGCGAGCCAAATTTACGAAGTTCAAAATCATCGAGATAAAAAATGATCTCGTCGCGGTGCGGGCCCACCAGGGTAAGTTCCCGCTCAATTTCATGATCCTGTTTCTCGGAAAGCTTGGCTTCGTATCGTTCACGAATGGTCTGCTCCGCTTCCGATGGTTCGCAAAATGTTTGGTATTCAAGATGCGGTTTATGCCGCATGCCCGAAATAACTTCATACTCCCGCGCCAAATAATCCTGAAACTGATTCAATACTTCCGTGCGCTTGGCTACGATGCGCGCTCCGTGCTCCACCAGCTGTACATTCCAGGGCTCAAGATAGGCCTCCAGCACATCGCGGCGGCCCCGAAACTCCTGAAGCAGTTTGTTGCGCTGCTTGCGGACTTTTCGAAAATCCAGCAGATCCTGCAAATAGCGCGGCGAAATCTGGCTGATAAAGGAATCAATAAAGGAACGGCGCTGCTTGGGACCCTCACTGGTCAGCTTTTTGTCGCCCGGCTTTAATACCACTACCGGCACCATGCCAATAAGATCAGAAAGACGATCGAGTGGGCTTTCATTAACGAAAATCTTTTTCCCTTCGCCGCGGGAATAGGAACATCCCACATCAAAACTGGAGCGGATATTCCCTTCAAAATGGCCTTTAATCATGAAAAAGGTAGCCTCCTGATTAACCACATAACGATCACTCGAAGACACGAAACTGCGGCTCATGCACAGATAGTGAATAGCATCAATCAGGTTGGTTTTACCCGCACCATTCTGGCCAACGATGACATTCATATGCGGGCTCCATTCAACAGCAGTTTCTATGTGGTTGCGGAAATTCTGCAGCCGAAGATTTGTAATTTGCATAGATTAACTGGCTAAATGGACACCAAAATGCCTGTTTTTAGAGACTTTTGCAGCATTCGTCAGAGCCTGAAA
Source organism: Fodinibius sp. (assembly GCA_035300985.1). Lineage (GTDB taxonomy): Bacteria > Bacteroidota > Rhodothermia > Balneolales > Balneolaceae > Fodinibius. Next base: position 2,424 of record DATGUX010000022.1, on the reverse strand, counting down.
TACTGGGGCTCGCCCGGCCAATGTCTTTATCGCCTTGAAATTGCCCCATTACAAACCAAAGCTGCCCTTGCTGAAACCTCATAGAATCCAGGCGCAGGCAGGCATTCAGTTATTGCAATATGTCAAATCTCATGCCGACGGTTCGCCTGTCAACAGTCCTGATAAATGCTATCGCTGGCCTTTAGAAACCAAAAGTATCGCCGCCCATAAAGATCGCATTATCGCCCAGTTGTTCTTCAATACGCAGCAATTGGTTGTATTTAGCAATACGATCCGTGCGGCTCATAGAACCGGTCTTGATTTGCCCCGCATTGGTTGCCACAGCCAGATCGGCAATGGTGGTATCTTCCGTTTCGCCGGAGCGATGCGAAATAACGGCCGTGTAGTCATTTTTGTGGGCCATTTCAATAGCATCCAGCGTTTCAGTAAGCGTACCGATTTGGTTAACCTTAATCAGGATGGAGTTAGCTATGCCCTGCTGAATGCCCCGCGCCAGACGTTCGGTATTGGTCACAAAAAGATCATCACCTACCAGCTGTACACGATCGCCAATGGCATCGGTCAGCTTCTTCCAGCCGTCCCAGTCGTCTTCATCCAGTGCATCTTCAATGGATATGATGGGATATTTATCTACCCAGTCGGACCAGAAAGCAACCATATCATCATTCGATCGTTCGCTTCCGTCGCTCCAGCGAAATTCATATACTTCCTTTTCAGCATTATAGAATTCTGCGGTTGCCGGATCAAGTGCAATGACCACTTCTTCTTCCGGCACATAGCCTGCCCTTTCGATGGCCTGCAGAATTACTTCCACCGCCTCTTCATTGGAATCTAAATCGGGTGCAAAGCCACCCTCATCACCCACGGCCGTATTGTAATTTTTTGATGCCAGCACGCTCTTGAGATGATGGAATATCTCGGATCCCATCCGCACGGCCTGCGAGAAACTCTCCGCACCGTTAGGCATGATCATAAACTCCTGCAGGTCTACATTATTATCGGCATGCGAGCCTCCGTTTATAATATTCATCATAGGCAGCGGCAGCACCTTAGAGTTTACACCGCCGACATAGCGCCAGAGCGGTAACCCAAGAGCATTAGCTGCAGCATGGGCCGTTGCCAGGGATACGCCCAGAATAGCATTTGCCCCGAGATTGGCTTTATTTTCGGTGCCGTCCGCTTCGAGCAGGGTATGGTCAATATCCACCTGATTGAACACTTCCAGCCCGCACAGCTCATTATTAATAACCGTATTTACGTTTTCAACCGCCTGGGATACTCCTTTGCCCATATAGCGATCGGCATCAGCATCACGCAGCTCCACTGCTTCATACTCTCCTGTTGAGGCTCCGGAAGGCACAGCCGCACGCCCCATAATACCATTAGATAATACCACATCCACTTCAACGGTGGGGTTGCCGCGGGAATCAATAATTTGGCGACCGATAATTTCGTCTATTACACTCATGCTATGCTCTATTATGTTTGCTTTAAATTTTGAAGAAAGGTACAAGGATTTTACTTATGGATAAAGGAAAAAAGGAGAAGGAAGACGGCAAAATGAAAAAGCCCAGTATATACGAGATTAATTCATCCAATGCCTTTTGAAGACCTCCGTTTTCTTTTCTCCATTCCTTCTATTACCACATAAAGCCGTAGGTAAACTTGATCTGGGGACTTCCAAAATACTGTTGCGCATCGTAGAATGACTCTTTGGTTGCATCGACAGGCAAACCGCTATCAGGATTGTATTCGGTGGGACGGTAAGGCTCCATAATCTGCAGCCCTTTTTTAAAGTAGTAGAAGAAATATCCAAATTCTAACTTGGTTCGATGCCCGAAGCTGCTTCCAATATCAGCTCCAATGGTCAATTCTCCGCTAAAGCCCCAATGGGTACTTCCGTCGCCCCAGCCGGTAAAGAAGTCATTTAAGCGCTCAGCCCCAACAATCCGACCGTTTTGCGGGTTATACTGAATGGTTCGAAATCCGTTGCCGTCACTGTCCTTAAGGTACGGATAGGTAAAAGCCATCGCCGGACCCAACGCACCGCCAAGAAAGAGACGGAAATTATCACTTATTTCCTCCGCAAAAATGCGCTGTTGAAGTCCCAATAGAAAAGGAAAGCCAAAGCCCCGCTTAAATTTGTTGGGAATGGTGCGGTTGCCGGTAAAAAAACTCTGAAAGGTTTGCTCGCTTACGTCCCGAATGCCGGTAATACCCGTCTTAAAATATACTTCGGTATAATTGGTGATCACTTTGTTATAATGAGCTCCAACGGAAAAACCAAAATTATTGAGCATTATATCAAAACCGAATTCATTACTGAATCCCGCGCGAAGGGGCGTTTTAGGTGCGGCCTGTTTAACAACATCCGGTTCTTTAAGCTGTGCAAAAGAATCCGTTATCATTCCACCTAAAATAAGC
>DATGUX010000021.1:0-3854 GCA_035300985.1 Fodinibius sp. | reverse complement strand
GGTGTAGAGCAGTCGGCTTACTACCAGGTGGATGCAAAGGGGATGCCTGCCACCGGCGGTGGACTCACGCTCGGCCTGCGGGATATGGCACGTTTCGGGCAGATGATGCTGAACGAAGGACGCTGGGATGGCCAACAGGTTATTCCCGAAGAAGCGGTGGAAGATATCCGCAAGGGAGGAAGTCCGGAGAAGTTTGCCAAATCTGATCATCCCAGACTAAAGGGCTGGTCATACAAGGACTTGTGGTGGATCACCAACAACGAGGACGGTGCTTTTGCAGCGCGTGGCGTGCACGGGCAGACGATCTACGTTGATCCTACGGCTGATATGGTGATTGTGCGCTTTGCCTCGCATCCCGTGGCTGGCAACGCTGCTAACGATCCCGTTTCGTTACCGTCCTATCAGGCCATAGCCGATTATCTAATGAATAAGTAGCAGGAATTTTTGCAAAATTCATCCACGAATACATCGATACTCATGCACAACAACAAGAAACAAAAACTTGTAAAAGGTGCTGTAACCACCGGAATCACCAATGGAATTATAAACGGCGGGATTCAGTATTTTTTTCTGAAAGGAATGGCGCCTATCGCGATTTCCGTGGACTCCATCACCAATACTGAGCATACGGTGCTGGGTACCGCGGTTGTGCTGGCTGTGACCTTGGCGATGATACTGACGGTTGTTTCTTATTTTGGGATAAAGGAGGAAAAAGTTCCGTTTTTTCCGTCTGCTTTTGGGCTGGTGCTAAAACACGGCTTTTTCACCTTTGGTGTGGTCACGGCTCTTGCCGTTTTGTGGCAGCGTTATTTGGGAACTATCGAGGTATCGCTTTTATCGGCCCTGATTATAATTGGTGTTATTGCCGGGATTATTGCAGGGTTCGTAGAATATCTAACGATCAAGGCCTGTATTCGCAGGTCAGATGAAGCTTAATTATTACCTGTAGCATGGTAAAATGTTTTTTGATAATCCGAATTATCTCAGTGAGGTGATAGGTAATATTTAAATAGAGAGAATAATCTTAACCATATTATCATGGAAACACTCAAAGATCAGGTTGTAATTGTAACGGGCGGTACAGCCGGTATTGGCGGTGGCATTACCACCGAACTTTCCGAACGCGGTGCGTGTGTGGTAGCCGTGGATGTTGATGAGGAAGCAGGCAGAAAAATTGAGAAAATAAATTCGGATCAAGTCGCTTTTTTAAAGGGCGATGTCTCCAAAAAATCAGTTGCCGAAGAAGCGGTAAAGATGGCAGTGAACAAATTTGAGCGGCTCACGGGCCTCGTTAATAATGCCCATGTCTCCAGACAGAAACCGCTGCTCGAGCTAACGGATGATGATTGGTCCATTTCATTCGAAACGGGCTTTAATGCCACATTACAGTTTATGAAGGCTGCATATGAGGAGTTAAAGAAGTCGGAGGGAGCTGTAGTTAACTTTGGATCAGGGGCTGCACTGCGGGGAAGTGTGAATCAAGCGAGTTATGCAGCAGCAAAAGAGGCTATCCGCGGCCTAAGCCGTGTCGCAGCTAATGAATGGGCTGATGATAATATTCGGGTAAATGTTGTTTGTCCATTGGCACTAACGGCCGGCGTTGAACAATGGAAGGAAAATGATCCCGAAGAATATCAGCATGTGGTTGAGCAGGTACCCCTAAACCGATATGGAGACCCACAAAAAGATGTGGCTCCCGTGATCGCCTTTCTACTTGGGGAAGACAGCAAATATATGACCGGACAGACATTGATGGCAGATGGCGGAGATATAAAACTCCGATAGAAAGTTGATGAACTTTTATAGCTTAGTAAGGCAGCAGCATTAGCTGAAATATTATCAGGAAAAAGACAAAAATCTCGTGTTATGGAATCCAGTAACGATCATAATAAACCAGGAGAAAATATAAACATTATTGTGGTTGGCGGGGGACCAGCGGGCGTCCAGGCAGCCATGCGGGCTCGAGAACTCGGAGCGCAGGTTACACTCCTCGAAAGTGAGCGTCTGGGCGGAACGGCTTTTAATAAAGGTCCGGCCCCCGTTCGTACGCTCGCCCGGGCCGCACGATTACGTGCGGATACCTCATTGTTCTCTACATTTGGATTGGTGGGTGATCCTCCGAGCGTAAATTTCGGAGAGGCAATACAAAACGCTAATCGCGTAGCTGCCCACGCAAATGAGGTCTGGAAGCTTACGAAGCTGGTTAGAGATATGGATATCGTAGTGGTCGATGAGGTGGGGCCGGCGCGTTTTGTGGATACAACAACTCTCGAAATAGAGGATGGGCGAAAATTTACCGGAGACCGGATCATTTTGGCCGTGGGAGGGACACCGCGAAAATTGTCTATTCCGGGCAATGAGCTTGGCCTTACATTTCACGATCTATGGGAGTTGGAAGAACTGCCGGAAAAGGTCACGGTTGTTGGCGGATCTGCAACGGGTTGCCAGCTGGCATCGATCCTGCTTGATTTCGGGGTCAAGGTTGATATTATAGAGTTTGCTGATCGGTTAACTCCGCCCAGCGACGTGGATATTTCACGCGGACTGGAGGAGGCCTTCAGCAAGCGCGGTATGAACGTGCTGACCGGAACGCGCTCCGACGCCATCGAAGAGGCGAATGACCACCTAAAAGTGTTATACACAAAGGGCGAAGAGACCGGATCGCTGGAGACCGGTGCAGTCTTCCTGATGGTCGGCTGGCCGGCCAATAACCTCGGGACTGAATCTTGAGGCCGCAGGCCTTACGCTTGACGGCCCTTTCATACAGGTTGACGAATACTTGCAAACAAATGTACCCGGAATACTGGTCGCAGGTGATGCCAACGGCGTGAGTATGTTCGTTCAAAGCGCCACCCATCAGGCGCAGGTCGCTGCTCATAATGCCGTAATGGGAGCCGAAAAGGTCTACACTCCGCGTGCCGTGGCTACCGGTAGTTTTACCGAACCGGAATATGGATCAGTGGGCATGACGGAGGCTCAGGCGCGAGAGCAGTACGACTGCCTCGTTGAGGTTGTGGACTACAGCGGCCTGCCGCGTGCCGTCATGGATGCGCGCACCGACGGCATGTGCAAGCTTATCGTTGACCGGAAAAACCACTTACTGGTGGGGGCTCACGTACTGGGCTCTTATTCGGCTGAGGTGATTCAGGTGGCGGCCACTTGTATGGCTGCGGAAATGACCATTGCTGAAATTGCCGAGCTCGAACTGGCCTTCCCAACTTTCACTGAGGCTATCGGCATGGCTGCCCAGCGGATATGCAGAACACTAAGGCTTGAAGCTACAAAAGGAGATGTTTAGAAGGGGTTGAAATACCCGTCAGACGACTCATAAATGTTGCCTTATATCCAGAGAAGCTGTTTTAGTCGTCAGGCAAGTGGGTTTTGCAAGGTTCTCGTTTAATTAAAGTCTACTTAATAAACTTAATCATTCAAAAACACATACTATTATGGAAAATCCAAAATTTTTTGATCTGAAAGGAAAAACCGCCATCGTAACGGGCGGAGCAAATGGAATCGGTAAGGCAAGTTGTGAGATGCTTGCAGCCTACGGCGCAAAGGTGGTGGTATCGGATTACAATCTGGAAGCAGCCGAAAAAACGGCCGGGGAAATAAACGACAACGGTGGTACAGCCATTGCTATCGATTGCGACGTAACCAAAGACGAAGCGCTTGTAAATCTGGTGGATCGAACCGTGGAAGAATTTGAGGCTATCCACATTTTAGTTAATAATGTAGGCGGCGGCGGAGCCGGACAGGAAAGTCCGTATGACATTGAGGTATCGCAATTCAAAAAAGTTTTTGAGATGAACGTCTTTAGCATGTGGCGATTGTGCCAGTTGGTTGCTCCCCGTATG
>DATGUX010000020.1:0-6524 GCA_035300985.1 Fodinibius sp. | reverse complement strand
CATTGAAACGGTAGGCGTCGGGCAGTCGGAGACGGCCGTCCACTCCATGGTCGATTTTTTTCTGCTGCTGATGCTTGCCGGGGCGGGCGATGAGCTGCAGGGAATCAAGCGGGGCATTATGGAAATGGCCGATACCATTGCTATCAATAAAGTGGATGAGGCCCCGGATAAGGCAGTGAAACAGGCCGTGCGGGAATATAAAAATGCGCTGCATCTGTACCCTGAGGCCGCCTCGGGCTGGAGCCCAAAGGTGACAACCTGCTCGGCGCTTTCCGGGAAGGGCATTGCCGATATTTGGGAACTCATCCGGGAGTATGCCGCAGCCACCAAAGAGAACGACTACTTTGAAGTCAATCGCAACCGCCAGGCCAAGCACTGGATGTATGAATCTATTAACAATCAGCTTCAGGACGCTTTTTATAACAACCCGTCCGTTCAAAAGAAGCTGGAATCCATTGAACGGAAGGTTCTAAAGGGAAATATCAGCTCATTCCGGGCCGCTCAGCAGCTGCTGGAGTTATATGATCCTAAAAAATAACTCCTTCCCGTAGTTTATTCACCCAATTCCTTTCCTAAATACCTGTCTTTTAGCCTGTAATTACGACCGCTGTGGTTTAACAGAGTCTTTTCTTAGCTCATTTGGAAAATAATTTGTATGCTTATTACTGGGTATAGGTGATATCCGCTTATTTATCTGCTAATCATAACCTTTGGCAGCAAAATTCCATGCCCAAAAAAGACAAAAAAATAGCATTGGTTCTCTCCGGCGGCGGAGCTAAAGGTGCCTTCCAGACCGGCGCATTGGAAATATTCTATGAATATGGCTACAGCTTTGATGTAATCAGCGGAATTAGCGTCGGTGCCCTCAACGGAGCGATGATTGCCACCGATCAGTTTGCACAGCTCCAAGAGCTTTGGCAGACGATAAGCCGAAGCGACATTTTGCAGCACCGCTCGCTGGCCGGAGTAATCCAGCAGTTTCTATTGCATAAAATTGGCATCGGAAAGCCGCCCCTCGGCCTAAACGGCAACGCACCGCTCAAACGCCTGCTCTCCAACTACTTGCTGGGCAAGGAGATTAAAATCCCCTATCATTTTGGCTTCGTAAAACTAAAGACGGGCGACTTTGTCAATGCCATTATCCGGCAAGACGACCATCACATCAACGAGGATGATATTTTGCGCATCCTGGCCTCCTCGGCCATTCCGGTACAGTTTGATCCGGTAGAATTTTATGGTCAAATGTTGGTAGATGGCGGCATTCGCAATATAACGCCAATCTCTGAAGTGTTGCCCTACAATCCTGATGAAATTGTGATTATCCCGACCGAGCCAATTGGCGAGCGCAAAGATGATGCAGAGGTTAATGACATCCTGCAAATAGCCAAACGAACGGTAAATATAATGCTCGAGGAGATCTTCAATGAGGATATCAAGCGCTTTGTAAAGGTCAATCAGCTGGTTCAACAGGCAGAACAGCAGGGCGTTACGCTCAAGAAAGCGAACGGTTTGCCTTATCGATATATTGAGCCTTGCATTGTAGCTCCCGAACAAACGCTGGGCGATGCGCTCAACTTTGACGAGCAAAAATTAAGCGAACGTTATGAAGCAGGACAAGACCGAGCAAGGGAAGTACTCAATGCTCCACGCACGGAAATGGAGCTTTAGCCCAGGTTCAATTCCGACTGTGATGATGAGAAAGCCACATTATCACCGTCAATGCTTTGTTCGCCCAAAGCTTTATTCATCTCGCTGCGCAGCTTCTGTATAGTCAACCCGCTGGTAAGAGCCCCTCTCTGAGCTATAGAAATGCGCCCCGTCTCTTCGGACACCACCACCACAAAAACATTATTGGTTTCGGTGATCCCTACGGCGGCCCGGTGACGGGTTCCAAAAACCTGGGAAATATTCTGGTTCTGCGAAATAGGTAAGTAACAGCTGGCCGCCACAATGCGGTTATTCCGGATGACAACGGCTCCGTCATGCAGCGGCGCCTTCTTATTAAAGATCGACTGCAGAAGCTGACTATTTACGCGGGCATCCAGCTTGATGCCTACATCTACCAGATCCTGCAGCAACGAAGAAGACCGGGCAAATACGATCAGTGCACCCGTTTGTGAGTGCGACATATCGCGAACGGCATCGATCACTTCATCGATAATGGTTTCCGAGTTGGATTGCACAAAAAAACGATCAAGATTGGTATTTTGTCCCAGACGATACAACAGCTTGCGTATTTCGGGCTGGAAGAGAATAATCACCGCCAGCACGCCGACATCAAGAATGCCGCGCAGAATAAAATTAATGGTGCTGAGTCCCAGCGCACTAACCGCTGCGTTAATGATAATCACAAATACCAGCCCCAGCGCCGCCTGAATCGCAAAGGTCCCCCGTATCCACCGGTACAGGTAGAAAAGCGCCATGGCAATAATCAGAACTTCAATAAAGTCCTTAATACCAAATTCTAAGAAACCAATGGGAATCAACGGGGTATTCGGTTTAATTAGGCTTTGTCTAATGAATATAACGATAATTTGAAAAAGATTTACAGGAAGTCTGGCGATGAGGTTAATTTGTAGAGACCTTCGTAATACAAATATAGAACCCTGGCCGGAGTAAGATTAAGTCGTTCTCTGAGCGGAAGACTTTTTATTTTCAGAATGACAGCCGTTGTTTTCGGGCGATATTTTCCCTCCTGACGTATTGAAAATGAGATTCAGGATGAACAAAAATTATGGGTCCTGCAACGGTTGCCCGAGTTCAGGCTATTTGAAGGGTAAGCAGTCGACACCTGTCATGCATTCTTCAGGAAGAAGTAACCGCTTTAAAAATCTGAACTGAATCACAGGCTTCTTTCACGTCATGGACGCGCAGAATGTTGGCCCCGCTCATAAGCGCGTGGTAGTGCACAGCTACCGTTCCGATGAGCCGCTCGTCCACCGGACGATTATCCAACATCTGTCCAATCATAGATTTTCGTGAAGCACCGGCCATCAACGGGCATTTCAGGTCTTGGAAAGCATCAATATTACGGAGCAGCTCTAAATTGTGCGCAAGCGTCTTGCCAAAACAAAATCCCGGATCGATAATAATATTCCGGAGCCCCTCCTGCCTGGCAAAAGAAATCTTCTCTCTAAAAAAGAGGTACAGATCATTGACCACATCATCATAGGTGGGATTATCCTGCATAACCTTGGGGTTCCCCTGAGAATGCATAAGGATGTAGCCGGCTTCATACTCAGCACAAAGTCCGGCAAGACGAGGCTCCTTTTGGAGTCCGCTTATGTCGTTAATCAAATGAGCCCCGCCTTTCAGCGCCTGCTCAGCGACGGTGTATTTGGTTGTATCAACGGAAAACAAAATGTCGGGATGAGCCGATACAGCCTGTTCCAGTACGGGCAGCACACGATCCAGCTCCTGCTGCTCCGTCACGGGATCAGAACCCGGACGGGTGGATTCTCCCCCAATATCGATAAGGTCTGCTCCCTCATCCACCATCTGATCAACATGCTTAAGCGCCAATTCAACTCCATTGAAGCGCCCTCCATCAGAAAAGGAGTCGGGCGTCACGTTTAGAATTCCCATCACTTTTGGCGTGGAGAGATCCAACGTTCGATTTCGTATGGATAACTTCAAGGATGCTGGAGAAACCGACTCGTTCATATATCTTTTAATTTTTTCTTGATATCAGCAGGTAAATCTTAAATATATGATAGAATTGTAGACCCGTCTTTAATTCTCTTTATGAATTTAACAAATAACGAACTGACAAATAACAAACCTAATCCCACTCTTCCTCAAGCTTGTCGAGCTTATCATCAACTTCGGCCCACTCGTCAGCATCGGGCAGATCATCTTTCGTTTGATTAATAACATAATCAAACCATTTATCGGCCAGTCGGTCATTCAATTCAATATAATGCTCCCACTCCATAGGCACTTCATCATCGGGATAAATAGCTTCTACCGGGCATTCTGCCACGCAGGCATCACAGTCGATGCATTCAAGAGGATCAATCGTCAGGAAGTTAGGTCCTTCCCGGAAAGCGTCCACCGGACAAACGGCCGCGCAGTTGGTGTATTTACAATTAATACAAGGTTCAGTTACTACGTACGCCATCGATTTTCAACTATTCGGTTGTTTTTGCAAAGCAGACCTAAATATCTCGGCTTCCGCGGATAGATGCAATATTTTAGGCAAACAAATTTTATTTAGACGCGCTCTAATTCGAATAAAAGCCGCATCAATTTTTGGATATGCCCTATATTTAGCTTGAACAGATAGAAATCAAATATTCAGCCCCAGTTGTTTCGCTTCTTTGCGCAGGTCACTCGCAGCATCATCCTCTCCTTGGCCTTGGAGGAGTTCGGCCAGTTCCCGGCGTGCGTTATAGTGATAGGCATTTTGTTCTAAGGCTTCGCGGTATTGCTTTATGGCCCGCTTGGGATTCCCTTCAGCCACGGCCAGCTTGGCCTTTGTATAATGCAGCGCCGCTTTTGGGGCGGGCAGCACCGGATCAGCTATCTCGTCCAATACTGATCTGCTTTTATTAACTTTCTCCAGCCGAACATAAATAGCCGCCAGCATGAGCTGATCATCGAAAGACAATTTTCTCAGGCTGATATTGGAAATTAGTTTAAGGGCATCAGCCGAATTGTTCATGCTCATTTTCAGGCGAGCCATTCGGAGGAGATAATCCGGACGTTTTTCATCCGCTGACTGCAAGATTCGCCGGCCTTCTTCCAGCACCTCCAGCGCCTGTTCCTGCTTCCCGGCCCGATATAACACATCCGCATAGGTCCGCCGGTATCCAAAGTTCTGCGGATTTTGAGCAACCAGGTCTCTAAAATAAGCTATAGCTTTTTCCGGATATCCCAGGCGGCTGCGCAGGTCGTATTTATAAGCCATTGCCTGCTCTTTGCGATCCCGCAGATAGGTGGAAACGATAGGAGCATCTTCCAAATAACGTTCGGCTGCTTCAATAGCCCCGGGAACCTGTCCATAGGCGTATAGTCGCTGCCGATAAGTACTATTTATGTGCGCCCGAACCGAATAATCGCTCTCTTGCTCAAAAGCTTTTGACAATAGCGGCTCTTGTTTTTCAATGGCCTGACCGGGCGGCATTTCTTCCTGCAGTGCCTTTTGGTGATAAATATCAGCTTTAGCTACATAAATCGGAGCGTAACCGGCATCCACCTGTTTGGCCTGGTTAACATATTGTTCCGCCTGTTCAAAGTTGCCCTGCTGTGCTTCGAGTTCGGCATAGGCCAGCAGCGCCGGCAGATAACTACTGCTGTAGGTTAAAGCTGTATCTAAGTGAGCGGATGCCTTCTCGGTTTGCCCGCGCCGCTCAAACCGTTCGGAAAGCGAAAGGTGTGTCTGCGCCCAATTGCCGGCAAACACCTGCCTCTCACCCTGAAGATAGGCCCGCTGTTTGGTCAGCAGTGAATCCAGGAAGGCATAAAGGACCGGATCCTCATGTTGTATATACGCTCGCGTATTCATCGATTTGTGATTGAGCGGATGCACTTTTTCCTCCGACAGAAATCCGGCATAGCCCTGGGCAAAATATTCGCTTTCGTTGTTGGAGGCGTAGTAATCCAGGGCCTGGCCATCCTGCATAGCATCGTAATAGAGCGCGCGGATGCGGCGGCTTTCTTTATCGGTTAAAATGCGCCCGTGATACAGATGGGCATATTCATGAGCCAGCACGTTGCGTTCCCAGTGCGCCCCGCGTTCGAGATACTCGATGCCGGTAACTCCGCTGCCCACGCCACGGATATCCATCCACTGACGATTATCAAAGGTAGTACCATGCCGGAAATAGCTGTTTCCCATCGCCTCGGCCAGATCTACATGCAGCGGCGGAATGGCAAAGTCAGATCCAAATTTATTTATCAACGGCAGGTAGGCCTTGCTGGGACCAATTTGCTGAGCAACCATCTTTTTCACGCGATCGCCGGGATAGTAGTTGGCATCCTTAAAAACCTCATAAAATACCGATTCGGTTTCAGGAATTGCTGTTTCTGCAATTCGTTTTTCAAGCTTTTGATAGCCATCCAAATAGCTGAACTGCCGCTTTTTGATGACCGCAGCCAATCCATTATGGGCAGGACCGTAATTTTGTTTACGCTCCAGGATATTTCTGAAAATAGCTTGCGCCGAATCCAGCCGCGCTGCACGATTCCTGCCGTTACCCATATAGAAGACCGACCCGCGCATCATGGACGGAAGCACGGATTGAGGATAGGCCGAACCGATCTCTCGCGTCATTTTAATGGCACCGTCAACCTTATTTTCCGCTACCAGCGAGTCGGCTTTATCCAGGTGGGCATTAACCGTGCTGTCAGAGGGTTGGGCGTAGTCAGCATAGGTCAGATTGGTATGGCCGTTGCCAAAGTGCCAGTGAGTAAGATAATGAAGCGGATTGACTTCAAGGGCCAGATTCCACTGGGCCGCCATCGCATCCAGCTGGGTAGCATCGACGCGCCGCCAGATAGCATAACCGTAGCTAAAGCGCGCA
>DATGUX010000019.1:0-3548 GCA_035300985.1 Fodinibius sp. | reverse complement strand
TAACCGGAAGGATGCGGTCTTTACCGGCGATGAGCGCGAACGGCTGCTCCGGCGGTGCCTGGAAGACAAATCATGGGCTAAGCATGTTGAAGTGGAACAATTTACCGGCCTGCTGGTCGATTTTGCCCGGGAAAAAAATGCGCAAACCCTGGTGCGGGGCGTGCGGCAGATCTCTGACTTTGAATATGAGTTTCGCATGGCCCTTACCAACCGGCGGCTGGCACCCAATGTGGATACCGTTTTTCTGATGCCCAACGAACAGCTGACCTTTATCTCGGCTTCGCTCGTCAAAGAAGTGGGCTACTGGGGCGGGGATCTCTCCTCTTTTGTGCCCGAACATGTCGCTGAAGCACTAACGGAGAAATTTGAGGAACAGAAGAAGAATGATTAACCTTAAAATGTAGTGCCTGCTGCTATCGGTTAATTAGTAAAGTAAAAGTAGCCACAGATTTACGCAGATTGACACGGATTAGGTTGTGGTTATCTGTGAAATTAGTGGCTAACTAAATTGAGGTTGCCTTTTGGGCTTACCTTTGTCACTAAACTTATTTATTGGTATCAACACTACACACCGCGACACGTTGAAGTTTTTGGTGACATTTGGCAAGATAAGTTCCCCAAATTCTCTATGGTTTTTAGATCCAATACTGATAAGTTTTTGTTGAACGTATTATTTGTTATCTAAAAAAAGACCGATGAAGTACTTTACCATATTCATTTTTATACCCCTCGGTGTAATGCTACTTGGTACCGGTTGCAACACGACTGACAAAGGCACGATTGATGATGCGATCAAGCCCGGCCTGTATGAACTACGTGCTCATCGTAGTGAAATTGATGGCGAAACAATCTCATCTTCTCCTGTCGGAGGCTATTTTGAAAAAACGTACCAGATCTTTGAGGAAGATAGCATCCGCATTCAAGTAGCATCTGATATTCCCGATGAAAACGGCTACGCAACTGGTAGCTATACCCTTTCGGAAGAAGCACTGATTATTAGTATTCAGAATTCAACCACCTCTTATTTTAAAAGTGATAGCAGCATAACCTTTACTAATTTTGAGATTGTTGACAGCAGCTATATCCAGACTTTTCCAACCGATACGGAAGAATATGTATTTAAAGGACCGGGGTTGCTTTTAAAAAAACAGGAAACAGATCATGAAGATATAGATAACGATAGTGATACCTCCGAAGTAGTGTATAAAACAGAATTTTTCGAATATGCAGTACGCTACGACTGACTATTATCTTGATCATAATGATTGCCATTTCAGTCCTCATTAATAATCAAGGGTTTGTAAAGCCAAATTTGTAAAAAATAGCTGGAAACAGCATTTAACAAGATTACGAATTTACCCCATATAACCTTTTTCTTAAGAATAGAATAATCGCCGCTTTTTTTCTATTTTCAGTCCTTTAGAAACCCAATACTCACCCGAAGAACTGAATATCATGATCTCCAAGCGCGCTCAATCTGTTGCCCCTTCCGCCACTCTGGCTATCTCTTCCAAGGCCAAAGAGCTGAAGCGACAGGGCAAATCCATTATTTCTCTAAGCGCCGGCGAGCCCGACTTTAATACGCCCAAACATATCTGTGATGCGGCCATCCAGGCCATCAAAGATGGCTTCCACGGCTACACAATGAATACCGGTACCCCCGAACTGCGTGAAAGCATCTCAATTAAGCTGCAGCGGGATAACGGGCTTTCCTACGATCCTTCGCAGATTGTCTGTACCAACGGCGCTAAACAGGCACTGGGCTTCTCTATGCTGGCCATGGTGGATGAAGGTGACGAGGTCATCATTCCGGCGCCCTACTGGGTGTCCTATCCCGAAATGGTGAAAGTAGCCGGCGGCACGCCCGTTGAGGTGCGTACCTCTTTTGAGAACAACTACCGCATGAGTGCAGAGCAGCTGGAAGAAGCCATCACCGACCGGACCAAAGCGGTGATGCTCTGTTCGCCCTCCAATCCCACGGGGACATGCTATACTACGAATGAGCTGGAAGAACTTGCGGAAGTGTTGCGTAACCATCCGGAAGTCAATATCATTTCCGATGAAATTTATGAGTATATCGTTTTTGACGGTGATCACGTTGGTATCCTCAACGCTGCACCGGATCTAAAGCAGCGTACGGTGCTGATTAACGGCTTCTCCAAAGGCTTTGCTATGACGGGCTGGCGACTGGGTTATCTGGCCGCACCGCCAAAATTTGCCAATGCGGTGGCTAAAATACAGAGCCAGGAAACCTCGGCCCCTTCCTCCATTTCCCAAAAGGCCGGCGAGGCCGCCTATCGCGGTAATCTTGAAGCCGTCCACAAGATGCGGGAATCCTTTAAAACGCGCCGCGACTTCCTGGTCGAAAAGCTGACCGCCATGGAGGGCATAAAATGTTTTACGCCATCCGGTGCCTTTTATGTCTTTCCCGATGTATCGGAGTACTTCGGCAAGGCCGATCCAAATGGAAACACCATCGAATCCAGCACTGATTTATGCCTGTACCTTATTGAAGCGCAGGGTCTGGCCTCTGTGCCCGGCGATGCCTTTGGAGAGCCGAATGGCATACGACTGAGCTATGCCGCATCGATGGATGAACTTAAAGAAGCAGTCCAGCGCCTTGAAACGGGACTGGCTCAGTTGTCATGAAAATTTGACTGAACAACTGGTTTGGCACGCTTTGTGCCTTTTGACAAGGCTGAAAAACTAATATTTATCACTTTAATATCATGCCTACATACGAATACAAGCGAGAAGACGGTTCCACTTTTGAAATTAAACAAAGCATCAACGATGATGCTCTGGAAACATGCCCCGAAACGGGCCAGCAGGTAAAGCGTATTATCTCCGGTGGCGGCGGCGTCGTTTATAAAGGCGACGGCTGGTATGTTACCGATTATAAAGACGGTGATCGCAAGGAGAAACGCGCCGAAGAAAATAAAAAAGCCGGTGGAAACGGTTCCTCAGCTAAGTCCGACAAATCATCGGAACCGGCTAAGGCTGAAAGCACACCGGCCAATTAAAATACCTTCATAATGCCTGATGACCGATCTCCTCTCCACGAAGAAGCCTTAGAGCAGTTTGTGCTACTATGGGGAGAGATGGCATCGGCCTGGGGCATCAATAAGACGATGGCGCAAATCCATGCGCTGCTCTATGCCGAATCCGAGCCGCTGGATACCGACGCTATTATGGACCAGCTGGATATCAGCCGCGGCAACGCCAATATGAATCTGCGTAATCTGCTTCAGTGGCAGCTGATCCATAAGGTCCACTTTAAAGGCAGTCGCAAAGATTATTATACGGCTGAAAAGGAAGTCTGGACCATCGTCTCGACGATCATAGGCGAACGTCAGCAGCGCGAGGTAGCACCGATCCATCAAAATCTGAATGAATGCTTGCAGCTCTTTGAGCACAAAGACGAGCTTTCAGACGAGGAAGCAGCTTTCCGGGAAAGGATTGAGAATTTCACCGAGTTTCTGGCTATGTTTGATCGCTTTACCGAAGCTTTGCTGCCCTATATTAACAAACGCAATCTCAAGTTTCTG
>DATGUX010000018.1:0-3324 GCA_035300985.1 Fodinibius sp. | reverse complement strand
AAGCCCGGTCCGGTTAGTTTGGCTATTTCATCACTGCTTATGCCTGCCATTGTGGAAGCAATGATATGTTTGTCGGGATCCAGCGCGGGCTTAATCTCATTTATCAGCGTTTCTATCTGCGTGGGCTGAACCGCTATGATAATCTGATCAGCCTGTTCTGTTGCTGCTATATTATCGGAAGTGACGGTAATGCCTTCATCCTCAAGGTGCCGGATAAGTCCGGTATTTCGGCGAGTAACAGTAACCTGATAAGCCGATGAGGCTTCGTCGGTGCGAATCAAGCCTTGTGCCAGAGCTGAGCCCAGATTTCCGCCGCCCAATATTGCTATTTTCGTTTTCATAATAGTGAGATGGTTTTAGTATTTGTTAAAAGCTTGGTTGAATTTTTCTTTAATCTCTTTGCTGCAAAGGTTGCCAATGCTGCCTTCATGTGTGTGGTTCACCTTCTTTTCGGGCTGGAAGCTTCCATTTTCAATAGCTGTTCCTACCTGCTGGTAAGCTTCCCGAAAGGGAGTACCCTTCATTACCTGCCTGTTAACTGATTCTACGCTAAAGATGTAATCATATTTTTCATCTTGGATGGCATCTTTCTTGATCTCAATATGATCAAACATAAAGGTGCTGATGCTGAGACACGATTTTAAGGTATTGACGGCCGGAAATAAGGTCTCTTTCAGCAGCTGGAAGTCACGGTGATAGCCCACCGGCAGGTTGTTGGTAATGAGTGTAAGCTCGTTGGGCAGATTCTGAATATGGTTGCATTTGGCACGTACAAGCTCAAAAACATCGGGGTTTTTCTTGTGCGGCATAATACTGGAGCCGGTAGTCAGCTCATCCGGGAAGCTTAAAAAACCAAAGTTTTGGTTCATAAACAGGCACACATCCATGGCCATCTTCGACAGGCTTCCCGCTACGGAGCTCAGTGCAAAGCTCGTCAGCTTTTCCAGGCGGCCGCGACTCATTTGTGCAGCTACAGAATTATATTTGAGCGTTTTAAAATCCAGCAGCTCGGTGGTCATGCTGCGATCCAGAGGAAGTGAGCTTCCGTAACCGGCGGCCGAGCCCAGCGGATTTTGATCGGCCACTTCATAAGCGGCATTGAGCATATACAGATCATCGATCAGGGTCTCAGCGTAGGCGCCGAACCACAGCCCAAAGGAGGAGGGCATGGCAACCTGCATGTGGGTATAGCCCGGAACCAGCACTTCTTTATGCCTTTCACTCAGGCCGATGAGCATCTCAAAGAGCTCACTGATATGTTCTTTTATTTCTTGGATCTGCTCTTTCACATACATATGCATACAAACCAGCACCTGATCGTTGCGCGAGCGTCCGGCATGGATTTTCTTGCCCGTTTCCCCCAGTTTCCGGGTCAGCTCATACTCAATTTTGGAATGCACATCCTCAAAATCCTCTTCAATGGTGAAGGTTCCTTCATCGACCTCATCGAGCAGATTGTTCAGCTCGCGGAGCAGGTCTTCCAGCTCCTGGTTAGAAAGCAGCCCGACACTGTTCAACATTTGTGCATGTGCCTGTGATGCGCGCAGGTCGTATTCGGCAATTTGCAGGTCCAGCACCCGATCGTTTCCTACGGTAAATTGGTCTATGATATCGCTGGTGGATGTTTGCCCCTTATCCCAAAGTTTCATCTTTAGTTTTTTGTTATTGGTTAACCGTTAATAGTTATTAGTTGAGGACCAGGTCCAGCAGGTTAATGTAGGTTGTAATGCCGTCCTCGATCTCTTCAATCCGAATAAACTCATCCGGCGTATGTGAGCGCGCTGACATGCCGGGCCCCATCTTTAGCGAGGGCACCGAAAGCAGCGACTGATCGGAAAGTGTGGGCGAGCCGTAGGTGGCAATATCCAGCGAGAGACCGGCCTGAACCAGCGGATGCTCCACAGGGATAGAGGAGGGCTTCAGCCGAATCGACCGGGCCGTAACTTCAGAAGCAATTTCTTGCTGCAGGACTTCCAATATCTCGCTGTTGGTATAAGCGTCGGTGCTCCGGATATCGACGGTAAAGGTGCAGCTGTCGGGAACTACGTTATGCTGGCTGCCGGCATTGACGACGGTGACCGTCATTTTTACAGGGCCCAGGGTGTCGGATATCTTTTCGAAGCGGTGAGTTTTGAACCAGTTGATGTCATCCATTGCTATATAAATGGCATTTTTGCCTTCATCGCGGGCGGCATGGCCGCTTCTGCCTCGGGCTGTGCACTCCAGCACCATCAGTCCCTTTTCTGCCGTGGCCATTCGCATTTGGGTGGGTTCGCCAACGATGGCACAGCTGATCTCGGGAATTTTATCCAGGATGGAAGCAATGCCGTGATCGCCGGAGATCTCCTCCTCAGCCGTAGCGGCCATCAGCAGGTTATAGCTCATATTTTCCTGCGGATAAAAATGGACGAAGGTGGCCAGCAGAGAAGTAAGTGGTCCGCCGGCATCGTTGGAACCCAGCCCGAAGAGTTGGCCGCCCTCCACGACCGGTGTAAAAGGATCTTTGGTATATCCGTCATTGGGTTTGACGGTATCATGATGTGAATTGAGCAATATAGTCGGCTTCGACGGGTCGAAATGTTTATTAGTGGCCCATATATTATTTAAATGCCGGTTGACGGTGACGCCACGTTCGGTCAGAAACTGCTGCAGCAGTTTAGCCGTGTCGTCCTCCTCTTTTGAGAGCGAAGGAGTGGCAATCAAGCTTTTGAGCAGCTCAATAGCATCGCTGGTTAGTGTATTCATAGTGATAATTTGGTTCCTGTATTACTGGTGAGTTTGGAGGCATGTTTGATATGGACTGCTTCAACACCTTTGCCGAGCGCTTCAAAAGCAGTGTCGAGCTTTGGAATCATGCCATCGCTGATAATTTTTTGCTCCTTTAAGTCGGCATATTTCTGCCGGTCAATCTCCTGAATCCAGGAGTGATCGTCCTCTTTGTCTTCTAAAACCCCATTTTTTTCAAAACAGTAGGTCAGCCGGCAGGGGTACCTGGATGACATGGCCGTTGCCAGCACCGATGCAATAGTATCGGCGTTGGTGTTAAGCAGCTGGCCCTTCTGATCGTGGGTAACCGCCGAGAAGACGGGCACGGCCTGTTCTTCCAGCAGGCGGCTAAGGAAGTAGGCATCTACCGCATCGGCGGAGATATCGCCCACATAGCCATAATCAATGGTGGGATGATTTCTCTTTTGGGCCGGAATGATATTAAGATCCGCCCCGGAGAGCCCCAGGGCGTTACAGCCGGAGGCCTGAAGTTTGGCCACGATATTCTTGTTGATAAGCCCCGCATAAACCATGACGGCCACATCGAGGGCCGGCTTG
>DATGUX010000017.1:0-3816 GCA_035300985.1 Fodinibius sp. | reverse complement strand
ACCATTCCGCCCGCTCTGATGCGCAGCGGAGCCGTACAGGTAGCCGGCGGAGCAAATTTACGCGGCTATCTGCATCAGGATATTGTGCAACTTAATAATGGGGAGACTCCGCTCCATACATCACTTTCCTCCTTTAATCTGGAAGTGAACTATCCCAACCCGATCGGTCATGCCCTTAATAGCATCCCTATTGTTGGCAATTTTATTGATCTGCGTTCATATTTGTTTTTTGACGGAGGAACGTCTTTGGGGCTGACAAAGGTAGAAGAATCAGATTTTCTGGCGGATGCGGGTCCGGGTTTTATGCTTTCCATCAATATACCGGACTTTCTCGGAAAATCTCGCGGCTTAATGATCCGTTATGATCTGCCGCTGTGGCTATCCGAACCCGGTCCGGAAGAGCATTTTAAATTCCGCAACGTCATAGGTATTGGAACCATAATTTCATTTTAATCCGTGCAGAACAGGCTGTCCTTTATATTAATAGTCCCACTCTTGGCATTGCTGGCTTCTTGTACAACCAGCAGGTGGGTCGTCAAGGATCAGCATGCTATAGATCGCTCTGACTATGAAGTTTTGGAAGAACATCGGTTTTTAACTGCGACAGACTCGCTAACGCCCGCTAATCCTGTTTTGCGGCTTAATATCCTTTCGCATACTACCCGTCGCTACAAACAGAAAGCCTTTGCACAACGCAGTATTCAGGACTATCAATTACGGCCGGCTTTTGTTCTTTTAGGGCTGGCCGGCGGGGCCGCCGCTTTTTATGCTGCAAATACGACCAGCATTTCCGGGGGAGGTACACCTTCATTGGCCCTTAATGTGGTGGGTATCCTTTTGTCAGCTTCCGGCTTTCTCAATCTCAAACCGGACGGCCCGCCACGGGCGCTTAATGAAGAGCGCTACCTACGAACAACCGGAAGCGTCACCCAAACTGATACCATTGACGTGCGGGAAGACGTCGCTGAAGAGGCCGATATCCTGGTGAGCTATCAGGGGAAAACAGTATTTGAAGATCATCCCGAAACGATAAAGAACGGTGTCCTTAACATATCCGTAGCACCACACTTAAATGATTTGCGGTTCACCGGCAAGGAACCGGGAACTTTCAGTATTAAGGTAACTTTTAACGATTCTACTTATACCTACCGCTATCCCGTAGCATCCGTATTAGAACCCTATGCTCAAATAACGACCGAGTTTTCCCCGCTGCGTAGCAGTACCGTAATTGACCCCGATAATGTACTTGCCGACCTTGTGAAAGGAAGCCTGATTAGAATAGAACGCTTTACCGACAGCCAATGGTACCAAGTGCAATACGGTAACTTCCAGAACTATATTGATGCCGAAGATGCCCGGATTGTATGGCGCTCTCGAGGAACCACCGAAAACACTCAAGTGGTTGCACTTCCGCGGGTGCCTTTTGGTAATATTGATGTTGAAGCTAATATTCCCACGCTTAGAGATAAGGCTTGGAATGCAAAGGCCCTTATCCTGACCAACCAAAATTATGATCCCAATCGGAAGGATCGGAGATATGCCCATCGTGACGGGAAACTTATAGCAAGTTATCTGAGAGCAGCGTTGGGATATCTTCCATATAATATCCATCGGCTGACCGATATACAGGATTATACGAAGCTTCAGCGGACCCTGCATAACATTCGGGCTGTTTCCGATTCAAACACTGAGTTTTTCGTCTATATCAGCGGTTACGGCGCCTTACACAACGGGGAGCTCCAATTAGTAAATATATCCGCTGAAGGAGATAGCTCATATACGCCGCTTCGCGCTGTTTTTCAGGAACTCGCCTCCATGCCCTTAGACAAGGTTTTTGTTGCCGCTGATATCGATTTCGCTGACCTGGAACCAGCTAAGCTCACCGATCCGCAAGTACTGATGGAACAGGCCACTGCTGAACTCACGGAAAATACACCGGCCGCAATTCTGATGGGGAATAGGGTGGGGCAGGCCGCGGGCCTGTACGGAGCTGAGGGATATAACAACAGGATGCATCATATTTTCCCTTACTTCTTGGCGCGCGCCTGGCAGCAAGAAAAAATGGATATCTTGAAAATTTTTAACTATCTGAAGCATAATATCTCCTATATTTCTCGAAAACTACATGATCGACCCCAAAACCCGGTCATTTATGGAGATCCTTCACTATCATTTATTCCTGAGAAAAAAACTGAGCCTTAATCCGGGAATTTACCAGGAAATCTGTACTATATCCCTATGTTGAGGGTCATGAGCGGTTAATGAGTCTTGAGATAACTCATAATTTGGCTTATTGGTTTCCTGAACTATTCGGGCTAAGCTTAAGCACAGAAATAACTATTAGCTGTTAAGGAAGTTGCGACTTCTTAAAGATTCGATAAACTCAAATACGCTTGAAAATCGGTATGTGGTCATCAAATATAAAATTCAGCTGTTACCCTAATGCAAACTATAATTAACGATATACGCCAGCGGGCCGGTGAACAGCATAAAAGAATTATTCTGCCCGAATGGACCGATCCGCGCGTTTTGAAGGCCGCTGCTAATTTAACTGAAGCAAGGCTTTGCAGGGTCTTGCTGCCGGGGAGGAAAGAGGATGTCAAAACCGCAGCCTCGGATAATAATTTGGATCTTCCATCGGAGATTGAGTTCATCTCATACTCACATAATACGCTTCCCGAAGCAATGACAGAGCATCTTTATCAGCGTCGCAAGCATAAAGGAGTAACTCCTAAAAAAGCAGCCCAGATGTTGATTGAGGATCCGCTTTGTTTAGCAGCAACCTTAATAGCTACCGGAGAAGTCGATGGTGGTGTAGCAGGATCGGTCGCTACAACGGGGGCAGTGATCCGGGCCGCTATTCAGTGCATTGGACTGCGCTCGGGCATGAAAACAATTTCCAGCACCTTCTTGATGGCACTTGACGACGGGCGCACGCTTACCTATGCCGACTGCGGCGTGGTCCCTTATCCAGATCCACGACAGTTGGCTGAGATTGCTATAGCATCCGCACGCACGCATAAAAAGTTAACGCAGGAAGAACCTCTCGTAGCTATGTTGTCCTTTTCCACTAAAGGCAGTGCCCGCCATAAGCGGGTCGATCACGTTACCAGGGCGCTAACTCTGGCCAAAGAAAAAGAACCCGCGCTGCAAATAGATGGAGAGTTGCAGTTCGACACTGCCTTTGTGCCTGAGATAGCCCGTCGAAAAGCTCCTGAATCAACAGTGGCAGGGGAAGCGAATGTATTTATCTTTCCGAATTTAGATGCGGGGAATATTGGCTATAAGATCACTGAGCGCCTGGCCGGCGCTACGGCTACGGGGCCTATTCTGCAGGGACTGGCCAGGCCACTGATGGACCTGTCGCGGGGCTGCCGCTGGGAAGATATCGTAAATGCAGCATGTGTAGCCGTGTTAATGGGCAAGGCCTAAGTTTGCTATAACCATTACTTATAATAAGGATAGCTCTTTTCGATTAGCGTATCGTAATAAATTTAACCATCTTGGCAAAGCATTATGAGCCAAAGAAAGCCGCTTGAATGACTTTAATTAAATTTAGGTTAGCCGTATTATTCCTTATATTGAATAAGTCAAGATATGCGGGTATAACTTCGCATATATAAGTATATAATTAGTCTAAGTAGGCATAATATTATGGGTGGTAGCATAATGCCGCAGGTAAATGAAATTCAATACATCCAAAACCTATTGCAGTCAATAAGTTATGAGTGAAACTAAAGCACTTGAATCCATGGTCGGTGGTGAGTATAAGTATGGCTTTACCACCAAGGTGGAATACGAAGAGTTTCCACGAGG
>DATGUX010000016.1:0-10619 GCA_035300985.1 Fodinibius sp. | reverse complement strand
GGATATATTAAATTCAGATTATATATAATTAAATAGATCAGCAAGTCCATGAGTAATAATTTAAGTGTAGCACAGCAGGCATTTGAGCAGGGGAAAGGTATTTTACGTTTAGCACCGAATTGGGTGCCTCGCTCGTTTTGTATTCCAGGAAGAAGAATAAAGTTGCATCCGGATGATTATTATGCTCTGGGAGGGGAACGCGGCGGCATCGATGAACGATGGTTTTCGTCTACCACTCCCGCGGATAATGGACCCTTAACCGGAGAGATCGAAGGGCTTAGTGAAGTTATTTTTGAAGATAATGGTACTACGGATCGTATTTTGTTAAGGGATGCCGTCAGTGAACTTAAAGGCGAGCTGATTGGTGACAGAATTTGGGATGAACACGAGTCTTGGCCCATGTATTCCAAGTTTTTTGATAATAAGGGCGCTTTGCCCCACCACGTACATCATCGTGATGAACATGCAAAACTGACGGGCCAAAATGGCAAACCCGAAGCCTACTATTTCCCACCACAAGTCAATAATTATGGGGCGGATTTTCCTTATACTTTTTTTGGTCTCAATCCCGGAACGACTAGAGAACAGCTGCTGGAGTGTCTTGAAAATTTTACTGAAGGCGATAATAAAATTACCAACCTTTCATCGGCCCAACGCTTACAGCCCGGGACCGGCTGGAATGTGCCGCCGGGACTGTTGCATGCCCCCGGAAGCCTTTGCACGTACGAGCCGCAGAAAGCCTCAGATGTCTTTGCCATGTATCAATCACTGGTGGGCGACGCTATTGTGCCGGAAGAGCTGTTATGGAAAGATACCCCTGAAGATCGCGTGGGTAACTATCAGCATTTGATAGATGTGTTAGATTGGGATTTAAATGTGGATCCTGACCTCCAGGAAAAATGTTTTATGGAACCTGAGCCAGTGGAGCCGGTGGAGAAGATGGAAGATCAAGGATACTACGAAAAATGGATTTGTTATAAATCCGATGCTTTTAGTGCTAAAGAGTTGACGGTATTGCCTGGTGAATCCGTAGTCATTGAAGATGCGGCGGCCTATGGTATGATAATGATGCAGGGCCATGGGAAAATGGGCATATGGGATATCGAAACTCCTTCCCTGATTCGTTTCGATCAGCTCACCCATGATGAATATTTCGTTAGTGAAAAAGCAGCAACTGAAGGTGTGAAAATTACTAATCATTCTAATACGGATCCGATTGTTATGCTCAAGCATTTTGGGCCCAATAATCCGGATTTAAATCTCTAATAACTTATTTAATTATGTCGTCAGATCTCCAATCATTTTTGTTATTTCTGGTAATCAGTTGTTCACTTTCCACCAGCTTATATGCCCAATTCCCGGAGCCCGCTGCTAATGAAGATGCAGGCTTTAAACAAATATTGACTAAGGAAACCTTTGATGACTGGCATGGAAAGCTCGAGTACTGGCGGTTTGAAGACGGCGTTCTGATTGGCGAAGTGAAAGAGGATGGCCTCTTGGATGAAAATACCTTCTTGGTTTGGGAACAAAAGGTCGAAGATTTTGAATTGAAAGTAGAGTACCGTGTTTCCCCGGAAGGGAATAGCGGAATTAACTATCGAAGCAAAACAGTCGGGGGAAAGAGGGATGTATTAAAAGGGTATCAGGCCGACCTTGACGGTCCCAATAGATGGAGTGGCCAACTTTATGAAGAGAAGGGGCGGGAATTTTTAGCCTTACGTGGACAAATTACCTATATAGGGCAGGATGATGTGCCATATAAAATAGGTTCATTGGGGAAGGAAGAAGAGCTCGCAAAGGTTGTTAATAAACATAGTTGGAATGAATATCACCTGATTGTGCAGGGAAATACGCTTATTCACCTGGTGAATGGACGTGTTGTGAGTGTTGCCATTGATGAAGGCCCGAAAAGTACAGAAGAAGGGCTGCTTGGACTGCAAATCCATCAAGGCCCGTCTATGAAGATAGAATACCGCAATCTTCGTATAAAGGAACTTTAACCTTCGGGAAGTCGGATTTAGTCCTGCAAATAAGAAGGCCATCGAATCTTAACATCAGTCTAAAAAAATGAACTATAGTCCATCGCAAAAAACCTTTCCAGTCAATATAAGTGCCAAGTTCTTTATTATAGCTGCACTATCTGCATTTCTATTATTCTCGTGTAAACAGAAAAAAAAGGAAGCTTCGAACAGTGATCGGGAAGAAAAAAAAGAATCGGTGGGTAAGCCGGATAGCATCAATACGCTTCCGGGTTTTGAAGTTCAGCTAATATATAGTGTGCCTCGTGAGAGCCAGGGTTCTTGGGTCAGTTTGACAGTCGGCCCCGAAGGACAGCTTTATGCGTCGGACCAACAGGGGGAAGGCATGTATCAGGTGACTGTTGGAGACAGTTTAAAAGATCCTGATGTCGAAGTTAAAGAGTTAATAATGCCTGTTTCAGGAGCACAGGGGATAGTTTGGGCCTTTGATTATCTATATATGAATATTAATGGTAAAGGGCTGTTCCGTATGGAGGATACCAACAGTGATGATCAATTTGATATGTTGGAATATCTGGGTGGCCCCCCACGCAGAGGAGAGCATGGGAATCATGCCATCCTCCCTGCCAGCGATGGCGAAGGTTTATACGTATTAAATGGAAACCATACACCGGTGGCAGACTTTACAGCCAGCAGCCTTTCAGGATGGGAAGAAGATATCTTACTGTCGCGTCAATGGGATGCTCGTGGCCATGCTCGCGGTATTATGGCGCCGGGGGGCACCATCTCACGTATTAGTCCCGATGCCAGCAAGTGGGAGATAATTAGTATAGGCTACCGTAATATTTATGATGCCGCGGTCAACCAACAAGGCGAACTTTTTACCTATGATTCTGATATGGAGTGGGATATGGGGATGCCTTGGTACCGTCCTACACGGTTGATCCATGTAGTGAGCGGAAGTGACTACGGTTGGCGCTCAGGAAGTGGCAAATGGCCCACCTATTATGAAGATAGCTTACCTCCGGTTCTTAATGTGGGGCCAGGTTCTCCCACTGGATTATTATTTGGCACAGGAGCTGATTTTCCCGTCCGTTATCAACGGGCACTGTTTGGACTGGATTGGACTTTTGGTACGATCTATGCATTTCATCTCACTCCTGATGGTTCAAGTTACAATGCTACGGCTGAAGAATTTTTGTCAGGTAGCTCACTTCCATTAACCGATGCAGTTATTGGCGATGATGGCGCAATGTATTTTATAACTGGCGGACGAGATAAAGAATCCAAGTTGTATCGAGTTATTTATAAGGGAGATAAATCTACAGCACCGGCAGAACCAATTGATAATTCAGAGGCAGAAGAGGCCCGTGAAATGCGCCATAAACTGGAGGAATTTCATGGCCGGCAGAATCCAAAGGCAATAGATATAGCATGGCCTTATTTAAATAATAATGATCGATTTCTGCGTAACGCAGCTCGTGTGGCGATTGAAGCACAGCCTACGGAAACATGGATTGAGAAGGTGTTTGACGAGGAGCGGCCGCAAGCAAAAATTACTGGTATGGTTGCTTTAGCCCGTACAGCTGCGGATAAATATCGTAATCGGGCAATTAAATTTCTCCTTGAAATGGAAGTATCAGACCTTTCAGTAGGCCAAAAACTTGGATACTACCGGGCTCTGTCACTTGTTTTTATGAGACTTGGAAATCCCGGAAAAGAACTTTGTGACCAGATTACGGATAAACTGCAGACTTTTCTACCAAGCGAAGATGATCGGATAAATATAGAGCTTGTTCGTTTATTGGTTCATTTAGAGGATCCTGGGGTCATTGACAAAGCTCTGAAGTTGATGGACAATCAAGAAAAGCCTAAAACCCCGGAGTGGGGTGGTCTTTTGGCACGTAATGAAGATTACGGGGGCACTATTCAAGATATGATTGATAATCCGACGCCAAAAAATAAGCTCGAATACGCTTTTATGCTTCGTAATATGAGCGAGGGTTGGACAATAGAGCAACGACGGGAATACTTTACGTTTATCAATAAAGCTGCCGATGCAAGTGGAGGGGCAAGTTATATCGGATTCCTGGAACGAATGCGGGATGAAGCATTGGCAAATGCATCTAAAAAAGAGCGAGAGGCGGTAAAAGATATTACATCAGTGAGTCTGGCAAAGGAACCATCTTTTGAAATTACTCCTCCTAAGGGGCCCGGTCGTGACTGGACGGTTGAAGAAGCTGTCAAAGTAGTGGAAGGAAATCTTGAACACCGTAATTTTGAAAATGGCCGCAATGCCTTCTTTGCCATCAGTTGTTCATCTTGTCATCATTTTGATGGGTTTGGAGGTGCTATTGGTCCTGATCTTAGTACTACGGCTCCCAATTTATCTATACAAGGCCTGCTTGAAGATATTATAACCCCCAATGCTGTTATTTCAAGCCAGTATAATAGTTCTGAGGTAAAAATAGAAAATGGTGCTACCCATTGGGGTTTGGTTGTTGAAGAAGAAAAGTATGTAAAAGTGTACAGTCGAAACCTTGATGAAGGTCCTAAAATAATCCCCAGGGATAAAGTTGTTTCAATAAAACCGGTAGAAGAATCACAAATGCCCTCAGGGTTAATAAATACCCTAAATGAAGAAGAGTTGAGAGATTTGATCGCATATTTAAAATCCGGTGGTGATTCCGAAGATGAAATTTTTAAAAAGGTGGAGTCCAAATAGATGATATATTTTCTCTACCGTTACAATTACAGCTGGTCTTTTTTTTTAAAATTATTGGAAAGGTAGGCTGGTTTTTTAAGCTATCTGTTTTTATAGAAACTATTAAATACAACGTAAAATAGTCCAAATCTATAAGCATATAATCTGGAAACAAAAAATTTTGATGATTATGTAAGACATACGTTTGTATATGGTCCCACATTGACTGAAAGGGAATTATTGTATCCCATACCAGTGGATGAATTGAGGAATAATGATAACCTTACTCAGAACCCGGGTTATTAACTTTGATATATCTCAGGTAGGAAGCCATATCAATTGTTAAGCGATCATCTATGAATCATTATATACCACGAATAGCTAATTTTATATTTTTTGTAGGGTTATTGCTGCTCATAATGTCCGGTTGTGAAGGAACGGAAGAGCCAAAGATAAAGCTCAAAAAAGATTCTCATATCGTTTTGATGGGAAATAACTTAGGGGCAAGGATGATGAACTTTGGTCACTTTGAAACCGAGTTGCAGCTGCGCTACCCGGATAGCTCGCTTTATATTCGTAATATGTCGGATCCGGGGAACACGCCGGGCTTTAGGCCCCATGCCGCTCGCAACTCGCCCTGGGCCTTTCCCGAAGCTAAAAAATTTTTCAAGGGTGAATTGGGGGCCGAGCCCACCAGTAAGGGGCATTATCCCACGCCCGATGAATGGCTGAAGAAGCTGAAAACAGATATCATTATTGCTTTCTTTGGTTATAGCGAATCGTTTGAAGGAAAGTCCAGACTTAAAACCTACAAAGCCAAGTTAGGGGCTTTTATTGATCATACACTGAACCAAAAGTACAATGCCGAGCGTTCGCCCAAGCTTGTGATCGTATCTCCTATTGCCTTCGAAAATCTATCCGACAGCCTCGATCTGCCGGATGGCAAACAGATCAATAAAAATCTTTCGTTATATACGGAGAGTATGAAAAAGGTCGCTCAAAAGAATAATGTCCCCTTCGTGGATGTGTACACTCCAACAAAAGAATGGTTCGAAAACAGTGGCGAAGCGCTGACTATTGACGGATCACAGCTGAATGACAAAGGGTATAAACAGTTTTCCAAGCTATTGGCTGATAAAATATTTGGGGAAAAGCCCCCTAAAACCGAGGAGCATCGCGAGATGGTTCATAATGCAGTGATGGAAAAGAACTGGATGTGGGAAAATGACTACAAAATTCCCAATGGTGTACACGTTTATGGCCGAAGGTATAAACCTTATGGCCCGGATAACTACCCCTATGAAATTGCTAAAATCCGACAAATGACGGCCGTCCGCGACACGGCCATCTGGAAAGCGCTCAAAGGCGAGAAGATGAATCTGGAAGCGGCCGATGCCAAAACCAAAAAGCTGCCCAAGGTAGAGACGAGTTACCGGGCTGATGCGTATGGACATGGGAGCCCGAAATATTTATACGGAAAGGAGGCGATCGAAACCTTCGATATGGCTCCGGGCTATAAAATTGAGTTGTTTGCCTCCGAAAAGCAATTTAATGATCTTGCTAATCCCGTACAGATATCCTTCGACAATCAGGGGCGGCTGTGGGTAGCCACAATGCCCAGCTACCCCCACTGGAAGCCCGGAAATGAAAAACCCAACGACAAGCTTCTTATTTTTGAGGATACCGACAGCGACGGTCAAGCCGATAAACAAACGGTCTTTGCCGATAGCCTGCAAATGCCGGTAGGGTTTGAGCTCGCACCGGAAGGTGTATATCTTTCCCAGAGCTCTGATTTGATTCTGCTTACTGATACCAATGGTGATGATAAAGCAGACCAGAGGAAAGTGGTACTGAGTGGTTTTGATGATCACGATACGCATCATGCCCACAGTGCATACACGGCTGATCCGTCGGGAGCAATTTACATGGGGGAAGGCGTGTTTTTGCACACGAATGTAGAAACTTCCTATGGTCCTGTTCGCGCAACCAACGGTGGGTTTTATCGCTATAATCCTGCTCGTAAACGTCTCGAGCGAACGGCTCAAATCTCTATTCCTAATCCTTGGGGTATTGCCTTTGACCGATGGGGGCAAAACTTTTTTGCTGAAACATCCAGTCCGGTGGTCCGCTGGATGATGCCATCGACCATTAAATCGCGGTATGGGGAAGCTTCGCCGATGACGGAAAACCTGATTGAGGAAGATCATATGGTGCGTCCTACATCAGGACTTGAGTTTGTATCGAGTCGACACTTCCCGGAAGAAGTGCAGGGTGATATGCTGATCAATAATACTATCGGCTTCTTAGGTACAAAAATGCACAACGTTAAAGAAGCTGGAACCGGATACGCCACGGAGCATCGTCTGGACTTGGTGCAGTCATCCGATCCCAATTTTCGTCCCGTTGATAGCGAATTTGCCCCGGATGGATCACTCTACCTCGTGGATTGGCACAATAAATTAATTGGTCACATGCAGCACAATGCACGCGACCCGCTTCGCGATCATGCGCACGGGCGAATTTATCGCGTCACCTATCCGGAGCGCCCGTTGGTAAAGCCTGCCAAAATTGCGGGAGCCAGTGTCGATCAACTGTTGGACAACTTGAAGTTGCCGGAATATCGTAGTCGTTACCGTACCCGGCGCGAGCTTCGGGGCCGAGATGCGGATGAGGTGCTCAGCCATATCGAAACATGGACACAGAATTTAGATAAAAAAGATCCGCAATATGAACATTATCTTCTGGAAGCCTTGTGGGTCTCCTGGGGACTCAATAAGGTGGATAAATCATTGCTTCGCCAGTTATTAGAAGCTAAAGACCATCGGGCACGGGCGGCAGCCGTTCGAGTACTGCGTTATATGGGACATCAGCTTGCCGATAGACAAGAGTTATTGATGGATGCAGCACAAGATGAGCACGGTCGGGTACGCCTGGAAGCCATTGTAGCAGCATCCTGGCTGAGCGAGGAAGACGGCATGTCTATTCTAAATAAAGCGAAGAAGCATCCACTGAATAAATGGATGGAAGAGCCCTTCAAAGCAGCGGTAGCCCACGTTCAGGGCAAACCTTATCAGACTGAAGAAGAGAAAGAGGAGGAAAAGATTGAAACTGATCTTGAAGGGGAAGCCAGGAAGCTCTTTATTAAGGGCAAAGCCATTTATGAGCAGGATGGTTTTTGTGGAACCTGCCATCAACCAGATGGAGAAGGTACCTCTGGTTTTCCACCGCTCGCTGGTTCTGAATGGGTAGCGGGTCAAGAAGAACGACTCATTAAAATAGTGCTCAAAGGATTGCAGGGCCCAATTGAAGTAGCAGGTGAGAAATATCCGGGTCAAGTACCGATGACGGCCTTTGGACGTATGTTGAATGACAAGGAAGTGGCGGCCGTATTAACCTACACCCGCAATGCCTTTGGGAATGAAGCAGCTCCTATTACGCCAGCTAAAGTAAAGGAAGTACGGGCTGCTGTTAAAGATAAGGAAGGATTATATACACCATCCGAGTTGTTGGAAGAATACCCAATGGAAAACTGAATTTTGAATCTCAAGATGTAATTCTTGGGGAAAACCATTTAATTAAGAGATACTTGCATGCAAGTAGTAATGAATAAAAAAAGGTTCACAGAAAAATCTATCAACTATGTCAGTGTATTCTTTCTCCTTGTGTTAACAAATATTCAGTGCGTTAGTGCTCAACAAGGAATACAATGGATTTCGTATGAAGCCGGAGAAGGATCCGGAAACGGGAAACAAATTGTGCTGGTGAGCGGAGATGAGGAATATCGCTCCGAAGAAGCATTACCTCTGCTCGCAGAGATTCTTGCAAAACATCATGGGTTTGAAACCACCGTGCTGTTTGCCATCAATCCCGAGACAGGCAATGTAGATCCGGAATACCAGACTAATATTCCCGGCCTTGAGCAATTGCAAAAAGCTGACTTGATGGTGCTGTTTACACGATTCCGGGAACTGCCGGATGAGCAGATGAGATATATTCACGAATATATTCAGTTCGGGAGGCCCATCATAGGGATGCGCACCGCAACTCATGCCTTTAATTATAAACGAAATCCGGATAGTCCGTATGCTAAATATGATTACGCGAGTAAACAGGAGGGCTGGAAAGGCGGATTTGGGCGCCAAATTCTGGGGGAAACCTGGATCGATCATCATGGATCCCACGGAGAAGAAGGCACCCGTGGACTGATTGACGGCATTGATCAGCGGAAAGAACACCCTATTCTGAATGGTGTCCATGATATTTGGGGGGCAACGGATGTGTATGGTGTACGGGAGTTGAAAGGCGATCCCAATGTATTAGTTTGGGGCCAACCTACCAAGGGGATGTCTCAGGACGCGCCGTTAAATTGGCAGAAATCAGTAATGCCTGTAGCATGGACCAAAGAGTATACAAGCCAGACAGGCCATACCGGCCGTGTTTTTACCACTACTATGGGCGCATCTATAGATTTAAAGAGCGAAGATTTGCGTCGCCTGTTGGTGAACGCCTGTTATTGGGCAGTGGGGATGGAAGAAGAGATTCCGGAAGAAAGTAACGTATCTATTTCAGACGAATATGATCCCACCATGTTTGGCTTTGGTGATCATCAAAAAGGGATGACGCCGGCGGATTTCAAATAACAAATAACAATTATCGAAAGTGTTAACAAAATATATATTCAGGTCTTTTCAGCTGTCAGCACTCAGCTTTCAGATAAAAAATTATCTACTGAAAGCTGAAGACTGATCACTGAAACTGACCCTTTGTCTCATGCAAGACCTTACCCCCCAAAGACAATATCTATTTATGCTTAACATTCTCTAATTCCCAAAAAACAAAATATTATGACAAAAGTTGGATTTAATTTGCTGGCTTGGTCAGCCGTTGTGTCTGAAGAAATGTTGCCTGTTGCAGAGCACCTTAAAGAAGTTGGTTACGACGGCATTGAATGTTTTTTAGGCACTGGAGATGCCAAAGCTTATCAGGACTTTGGCCGAGAGGTGGAAAATATTGATCTTGAAATGACCTGTGTAATGACGCTGAGTCCTGGCGAAGACCCAATCAGTCCGTCTTCCAAAGTACGTAAAAAAGGATTGGATAGGATTAAATGGGCTATTGACCGAGCGGATGATATGAATGCAGAACTCATCTGTGGTCCCCTGCATTCAGCTCATGCAAATTTTGCTGAAAAAGCTCCGGATGAAGACGAATATAAACGAAGTGCTGAGGTGCTGAACCGCGCAGGAGAATATGCTGCGCAGGCAGATATTGTATTGGCACTGGAGGCCGTGAATCGTTTTGAGTGCTATTTGTGTAACACCATGTCCCAGTTGTCAAAACTTGTTGAACAGATTAATCACCCTAATGTACAGGCCCTTTTTGATACCCATCACGCCAATATTGAGGAGAAAAGTCAAGAGGAAGCCCTTCGTGAGATAGCTCCAGCATTAGGTCATGTACATATCAGTGAAAATGATCGTGGTACTCCTGGTTCTGGTCTGGTGCATTGGGATGAGGCTTTTGCCACCCTTGCTGATATAGACTACAATAAATGGTTGACTATTGAGGCTTTTTCCCGAGATGATCCGGGGTTTGCTAATTCTATAAATGTGTGGCGTGAATATGACAAGGCCTGGGATATAGCTGAAAAAGGCTATACATTTATTAAGCAGATGAGCAAAAAGTATGACCTTTAATGCAAGACAATTAAACTTAAACCTATTTATATAGTAGCTATCCTGTCCGTTACCCCGGATTTTTCAGCCAGAGGAGTTCTTGGGATCCCAAGATATTCGCACTAACTGCAAAAGTAGCCGCCTGGCAAGTTTTCCTAAGTTTTGCTAAAAATATTAACGTTCATGTGTAAGCACCCATTTACCATAATTAGGAGCTTATTCTATCTAATCCTATATATTACAAGGAACTACGTGTATTCA
>DATGUX010000015.1:0-2787 GCA_035300985.1 Fodinibius sp. | reverse complement strand
ATCGACCTGTCTTCTGAGATCCGTGAGACCATTCCCGATTCCGCCTTGACCCTGCACCAGCTGTTGGGCGCGCGAAGGCACAGCCAAAAGTTCAAGCATCACGCCGACAATCCGCTGCCGCATGATATTGTGATTGTTGATGAGGTATCCATGGTTGATCAGGCAATGATGAGCAAGCTGCTGGCGGCCCTTCGGGAGGAAAGCCGGTTGATTTTGGTAGGCGATAAAGATCAGCTGGCATCGGTCGAAGCCGGCTCCGTTCTGGGTGATATCTGTATGCACGCCCAAAATAAATTTTCGGCGGAAGCGCAGCAGTGGATGGGCAGTGTTGGCATTAATCTTCCTGAGAATGTTATCAGTGCCAGCCCAAGCGTGCTCTCCGATAATATTACGCTGCTCACTAAAAGCTATCGTTTTGATGAACACAGCGGCATCGGCCGGTTGGCGCAGCATATTAACGATGGAAAAGCAGCACTTTCATTGAAAGTATTAACCGATCCGACCGAAGGGGAGCTGTCTTTTTATGAGCCTGATGATTTTTCAATCTTTAAGCAGCTGCTAAAACGGAAAGTTGATAAATATTACCGGCAGTTGCAGAATGAGTTCTCACCTGCTCAGGCTTTTGATATCCTGGAGCAATTCCGGATACTTGCCGCTCACCGGAAAGGGCCATGGGGCGTAAGCTACATAAATAAACTGATCGAACAGATGCTAAGGGAAGGTAATCGGGAAGCAGGATTCCGGACCTGGTATGCCGGGAAGCCAGTCATTGTCAACACCAATGATTACAGCCTGGACCTGTATAACGGAGATATTGGCCTGTGTTTGCCTAATGCGGCGGGTGAGCTGCGTATTTTCTTTAAAACAGAAGGCCGCTTTAAAGAAATTCTTCCGGCCCGGCTTCCCAGTTACAGCACGGCCTATGCACTGACGATCCACAAAAGCCAGGGATCGGAATTTAACCGGCTGCTGCTTATTCTCCCGTCGACCTATTCTCGGATTGTAAGCCGCGAACTTATTTATACGGCTATCACGCGTGCCCGCACCGGGGTAGAAGTGGTAGGAACAAAGAAGGGCTTCCGGGAAGGGATTAAGACTAAACTTCAAAGAACCTCCGGACTTTCGGAACGTCTTTGGGGTAAATAGGCGATGGTTTAATAGCTGATCCAAGGGTTTTTAGAATAATTTAAAAAAAATCCAAAAAAAAGCATTAATTTAGGAACATTACTTCGGGATACGAGTATGTATTGATGAACATACTGATCCCTGGTTATTCTTTACGGATAACCAATGATTTGTACCCCGAAAAGCCAACGTACAAAAGGGAACCGATTGATAGTCGGTTCCCTTTATTTTTTTATCTGCCTTTCCATAATATCGATCAAAAATATTTGTACCTTCCTTTTTATCTATGTTACAATTATTAATGACAGCAGAATATGGAAAGAGACCAAATCAGACGCTTTTTAAAGAGAATAAAACTTTTTTCTAAACCGCATCCCTGGCACGGCATTAATATTGGCGCCGAAGCCCCAAAAAAGATTAAAGTATTTATAGAGCTGGTACCGGGCGATACCATGAAGTACGAATTGGACAAGGAAAGCGGCTATTTGAAAGTAGACCGCCCGCAACGCTTCTCAAATATTTGTCCCATGCCCTATGGCTTTGTTCCCCAAACGCTTTGTGCTGAAAAAGTAGGGGACTACTGCATGGAAAAGACCGGTCGAACCGGTATAAAGGGCGACAATGATCCGCTGGATATTTGTGTTATCACCGAGCGGAATATTCCGCATGGCAACCTTATTTTAGATGCAATTCCCCTTGGCGGACTTCGGATGATCGATGGGGAAGAGGCCGATGACAAAATTATAGCAGTACTAAGCGGCGATGCCGCCTTTGGCCATATGCGCGATATTTCTGAAGTGCCGGATCATATGATTGAGCGGCTGTCACATTATTTTCTTACCTATAAAGAAAGGCCGTTTAGCAATGATGAAAAAGAATGCGAGATTACTCACATTTACGACCGCGAAGAAGCCATGGAAGTTATCAACAGGAGCATAGAGGATTACAATGGACGCTTTGATATGGACAAGCGGGAGCTCTTTAAAATGATTGGAACCGGCTTGCAACCACCCGAGCGGTTATAATCAGATGTAATTTTCTTTATAAAACAGAATGGCCCTGCGGGAATGAATGCCCGCGCTATTGATGACCCACCCTCCGAATGTTCCGGGTTAACGCCCCGGCTTTGTTCATTCATTTCAACAGAATTTACTTAGGACAGAAGATCAGATTATGAGGCAGGCATCGTAAAAATTCTCTTTAAAAAGGCAATGTCATTCCGACCGAAGCGGAGGAATCTCCCTCGGCCTGCCCGCGTAGGATCTGAAGGAAACATGCCCCAATCTGTTCGTCCTAAAAGTAAGGAGATTCTTCAGCTCCACTCCGTTTCGTTCCACGCCGGTGGGCGGACGCAGCAGAATGACAGCCGTTGATGAATAGGATCAGAACCACACCCGGTTTGCTAACCGTGCCGGGCGGTTAGGAAGGCTTCCTCCCAAAAATGCGGGAATGAATTATCCGCGCTATGGAGACCCACCCTTGTTCCCTGACATTACCCATAAAATATGGTCTTTTTTCCTATAATCTATTATATTACATGTAATTACAGTGAAATAAATTATACTTCCATTATGGATCCCGATCTGGCCCGGCAGACCTACCATATTCTCAAACGCACTTTCCCTCAATACAACAAATATACCCAGCAAACCCTGGCCGAGC
>DATGUX010000014.1:0-2157 GCA_035300985.1 Fodinibius sp. | reverse complement strand
GTGACCACAATTTCACCGCCGGAAACAAAGGATGAGGTAAGCACAATATCCAGACTTCGTTCTTCCCCTGCTGCCAATCCGGTGATTGTTTCCGTTTTACTTTCATATCCAATATATGAAAACTGAAGTCGGAGCTCTTCGATGGGAACCTGAAGCTCGTAATGGCCTTCCCCATCAGTTACAGTACCCCGCGAGGTACCCAAAATCCTGATATTAACACCCGGAAGCACTTCATTTGTAGCGGCATCACGTACCGTTCCTTTAACAATAGCCCCATCTTGAGCCCATCCTGCAACAGGGATCAATAAAATGATAAAGATGATCAACAAATAGTTGTGACGCATATCGCTTGCAAACATATACCTGTTTCGTAACTAAATATTAACAATAAAACTATACCCGCTGAGTTAAAAACTCTTAAACATATAAGAGCAACTCAATACCTAATGTAATGGATTTTATAAAAAGATATCCTGAACATAAAATCAGCTCAAAATAACGTATTTTATTGACCATTACGTTTTTTTCTTCAGATCTTATCCTTTTATTATAACCATAACTAATTTTCAGTAGCACGTTATCAATGACCTGGATTATCACAGGCACAGTCGTATTTCTTGTTGCATTATTTACCGTTGAATTCATCATTGCAGCACCGCCCTATTCGGAAAAAACATCGAGCCACTTTAACGGAAAGCAGTTCGTCAATCCCAATGGCCTCGAAGAGCATCACTATTTCGACGTACTAAAATGGTGGTTTTCCGGCAATGATAAGGGAAGCTGGTACAAGCTGACGGAAGAGAATCTCCCCGAAAGTCATCAGCCCAAACAATTGGTCTCAGACGGTGATCTTCACGTCACTTTCATTAATCATGCCTCCTTTCTGATCCAACTTGACGGTATGAATATTCTCACCGATCCAATCTGGAGCAAGAGGGCCAGTCCTTTTCAGTGGATTGGTCCCAAGCGCATGCGTCCGCCGGGCATTCGCTTTGATGATTTGCCTCCT
Source organism: Fodinibius sp. (assembly GCA_035300985.1). Classification (GTDB taxonomy): domain Bacteria; phylum Bacteroidota; class Rhodothermia; order Balneolales; family Balneolaceae; genus Fodinibius. Next base: position 1,148 of record DATGUX010000014.1, on the reverse strand, counting down.
ATAGATCTGGTGCTTATCAGCCACAATCACTATGACCACCTGGATCTGCAGACGGTAAAAAAACTTCATCAAAGATACGACCCAACCTTTGTAGTACCTCTTGGCGTGGAGCGGCTTTTGCATGAACACCATATTACCCGCACGGTAACGCTGGATTGGTGGGAAGCCTGTAATCTTGATCAGGATCTCTCGGTTACGGCCGTCCCTGCACGCCACTTCTCCGGACGGGGTCTGTTTGACCGCAATCAGACCCTTTGGTGCGGCTATGTGCTGCAAACAACTCTTGGAAATCTGTATTTTGCGGGTGATACCGGATACGGCAACTTTTTTGAAGAGATTGGCCAAAAATTCGGCCCCATGACCGCTTCTTTTATACCTATTGGGGCTTACAGACCCCGCTGGTTTATGGAGCCCATTCATGTATCGCCCAATGAAGCCGTGTTTATTCATCAGGAAGTGCAGTCGGAGCGCAGCTTTGCCATGCATTTTGGTACATTCCCACTGGCTGATGATGGCATGTTTGATGCTAAAAGAGAATTGCAGGGCATACTGAATAACGCTCCGCTTTTAAAACAGGAATTCGGGTTACCGGCAGAAGGACAAACAGAAGTGGTAACGAGAAAAGCAATCAAAGTCTGACTGCTAATATCCAATGTATCGGTGCTGTTTTCAGCTCTGCAATTAGCTTTTATGCTTTCTGTAAAAGCGTGCAGTTTTATACTGTTGATTTTTAATTACTCTCTTCTCGCTAATTGCTCAACTTTTCATATATTTAGCGCGTCAGATATTCATTAATAATTAACATCATGAAAATTTATTCTCTTCTCTCAATGCTCGTCGCTGTCAGCCTTATGCTATCGGCTTGCAGTCAATCCAAGAGCCAAACCGATGATATGAACGACAACCCACTGTTTTCTCCCAGCTCCCTTCCCTTTTACGCCCCCGACTTTGATGCCATTAAGACGAAGCACTTTCGTCCGGCCTTTGAAGCGGGTATGGAGCAGGAACTCGAGGAAGTGGAAGAAATTGCTAATAATTCCGAAGCACCCACTTTTGAAAATACAATCGTAGCCATGGAAAAGAGCGGGCGGCTCCTGAGCCGGGCGGCCTCGGTATTTTATAATCTCGCTTCGGCCCATACAAACGAT
>DATGUX010000013.1:0-2956 GCA_035300985.1 Fodinibius sp. | reverse complement strand
GGATGCATATCCAGTATATTGGAAACCCACGTTGTGGCCGACCGTTCTATGCCTAATACAAAAACCATAGGATGTAAGATTAAACTACCCGCTCAATGGCCTTTGAAATACGGCCAAAGTAGGCATCCGTTGCGTCCAACTCAGGGTATAAAGGCAGGCGAATCAAACGGTTACTGTATTCTGCCGTTACTTGTAAGGGCTTCGTTGAATTAAAATGCGATTTAAAAAATGGAGCATTATGCAAGGGTACATAATGGAAGGTCGCCGGAATGCCCTCCTTCTTAAAAGATTTAATTAACTGCTCCTGCTGATCAATATTCCGGGCTAAAAAATGAAAAATGTGGTAATTAGAATTACATTTATCGGGTATGACCGGAAGCATCAGGTTTTCTTCGTAGGGCGCAAGCAATTCATAATACTGCTCCCAGATATCTCTTCGTTTGGTCTTTATCTCCTCCCGCTTTTGAAACTGCGATTCCAACAGAGAAATCAGCAGATCCGAGGGAATATAACTGCTGCCTTTATCTACCCAGGTATATTTATCCACTTCTCCGCGAATAAAAGCAGCTCGATTGGTGCCCTTTTCACGAACAATCTCGGCTCGTTGTGCAAGTTCCGGGTTGTCAGTCAAAAAAGCTCCGCCCTCTCCGCAGGTGATATTCTTGGTATCATGAAAACTGTAGCAGCCAATATCTCCGATCGTCCCCAATGGTTTTCCATCATAGTACGCATCCACCCCCTGAGCAGCATCTTCCACTACGTACAGATCATATCGGTCGGCTATCTCCATAACGGCATCCATATCACAAGCCACGCCCGCATAGTGAACGGGAACAATGGCCTTCGTTCGCTCCGTTATTTTCCGCTCAAGATCCTCAGGATCCAGGTTCATCGTCTCGGGGCAGACTTCAGCAAAGACTGGTTTGGCCCCGGCTAATACAGCGGCGTTGGCGGATGAAACAAAATTAAAGGAGGGCATTATTACCTCTTCTCCCCGGCCAATTCCCAACACCAACATCGCCATTTCGAGTGCATGCGTACAGGAGGTGGTCAATAATACATGGTCAAGATCCAGCCAATCTTCCATATATTTTTGCACGCGCTGCGTGTATGGCCCATCCCCCCGTAAATGCTTGCTTCGAAGCGCCTTCATGAGCGACCGCTCTTCCTCTTTACCTATGTAGGGTTCATTAAAAGGGATATCCATTATAAAACATTTATTTTAAGTACCTGAAGATAAAAGGCATATAAAAAGCAAATTCGGCGCTTTATGCAATTAGATTTATCAAAAATATTATTAAGTTTCCAGCCATTTCAAATTAAAGCCTACAATCGCCTTGGGAATTATCATAAGCCAGAGCATCCGCAATACCATACTCTCGTATCTGGGAGTTGCTCTGGGATTTATTATTACAATCTGGATGTATCCCAATATATTGTCGCCGGAACAGTATGGCTTGACCCGTGTTCTGCTTTCACTGGCCATGGTGTCAACCCAACTGGCCAATCTGGGTACCCAAAATACCATTATTCGCTACTTCCCGCTTTTCCGGAATAAAGAAAAAAAGCATCATGGGTCCCTGTTCCTGGCCCTTCTGATACCAGCCGCTGGCTTGCTTTTGTTAACGGCCGTGCTCTATATTTTTCGTCCTGAAATTACCCAATACTTCATCAAGCGCTCAGAGTTACTGTTAAATTACTACTGGCTGGTTCTGCCTCTGGCCTTTTTTATCCTCTTCTTTCACGTTCTTTCAAGTTATGTGCGTGCACTTTATGACACGGTGATGGCCTCCTTTTTGATGAATGTGGTGATTCGACTGCTGGCCGTCCTTATCCTCATTCTATATCTGTTTGAGTGGATAACCTTCAGGCAGTTCATGATTGCTTTCGTAACCACCTACGGATTGGTCATGATCTGGCTTTTGATTTATACCTTCCGGCAGTTTAAGGTCAGCTTAAAACCTAACCTTGGATTTTTGCGCAAACCATTGCTAAAAAGTATGGGCAATTACAGTCTTTTTGCCTTCTTTGGCGGGGTGGCCTCTATCCTGGTTAATAATATCGATATCATCATGTTGAGCTCGCTCGCCGGACTCAGTGAGACAGGTATTTATGCGATCGCCTTTTATGTTGGATCTGCAATCACCATCCCACGCAGATCTGTTTATCAGATCTCTTCTCCATTGATTTCAGATGCATTAAAAAATAAAAATTTTAAGCTCGTTAAAGATATTTATAGTCGTTCTTCTTTAAATATGGTTATCGCCGGCGGATTCCTTTTCTGTGGTATCATTGCCAATATCGACAATCTGATGGATCTGCTGCCTCCGGAATATGCCGGTGGCGCTTTTGTAATCATGGTTATTGCCTCCGCCAATGTATTTGATATCGCAACCGGAATTAACGGAGCTATCATCCTAAACTCCAAATACTACCGCTTCGATCTGTATTCAACCTTATTTCTTATAGGCGTCACCATATTGCTTAATTACCTGTTAATACCTGTGTACGGAATTTTAGGGGCCGCCATTGGTACCGGAACCGCAGTTATCCTGTACAATGCCATCAAGGTTTTCTACGTTTGGCTGCGCTTTTCTATGCAGCCCTTTGAACGCCAAGTGATCTATGTTCTCCTCATCGGTGCGGCAACCCTACTCATCATCTTCCAAATACCGCTGCTATTTAATACTTATGCGGATATCATCATTCGATCGATCATCATTTCAGCATTATACCTGATTCCTGTTGTCAGCCTCAACATCTCTGAGCAGTTTAACCAGCTTGTTTTTGATATATTAGGAACGGTTAAAACTACATTATTAGGAAAACCCTGAGATCTCTCATGAAAACCATCCAAATACAACAGCCCGGAAAAAATTCCACCTTAACAATATCGGAAGCCCCCACGCCGGAACCCGGCGAGAGTGAAATCCTGGTGAAAATAAAAGCCACGGCC
>DATGUX010000012.1:0-4343 GCA_035300985.1 Fodinibius sp. | reverse complement strand
AAAGCGCCCTTATAATAAAACAGAGTAGGAGAAATAATAGGGCAAAGGGCTCATTTTTTGTTATTTTTACGGCCTTGGTTATGGCAAGCTTTAAATTCTGTGCTAACAGAAATACAAATGATGAATGACTACCAATTTGTTGACGGTACGCGGCTCTCATCCGTCATAGAGTCGCTGATATTTACCAGTCCCGAACCTATAACGGCCGAAAGGTTATGTAATATCATTGCTCAAGGCGAAGAAAACCTGGAGCTGGAAGCTGAGGCTATAGATCCTTTTGTGGATAAACTTAATCAGCGTTATGAGGAAAACGGCCTTGCCTTTACTATTGAACTCATCGGCGGAGGCTATACTTTTGCTACTAAAAAGCGATATGATCCCTGGCTGAGTATCTTTCAGCACGAGAATGCCTATAAAAAACTCTCCCAGTCTGCGATCGAAACGCTGGCAATAGTGGCTTATAAGCAACCGGTCACCAAGCCCGAAGTGGACGACATCCGCGGGGTAGATTCGGGCTATATTCTTCGTCAGTTATTGGAGAAAGTGCTTATTGAAGTTTCCGGGCGTCTGGATGCTCCGGGCAAACCGCTGTTATATCGAACAACCAAGCATTTTTTAACGCACTTTGGTATTAACTCCATCGAAGAACTGCCCAAACCGAGGGAGATTGAAGAGATCCTCAAAGATGATGATATGGCTGAGCACAGGCAGTTTCTTTTTGATCGTCAGCTTGAACTTAAAGAGCTGCAGCGAAAGACTGAGGATGAGGAGACCGTAGAAACAGCTATTTCCCTTATTGAAGCCGTGGAGCATATTGACGAAGATGATGTGCCCGGACTGGATGAATATACCGCCGAAGAGCTGCTGCTTAATGATGAACAGGGAAATGGTAAAGAACAAAAAATTGAATCAACGAAACAGCTTAAAGATGAGCCGAAGACGAAAGAAGAGGAGTAACAAAAGGCGGCGACAGGAAGCGCCCCATGCTATCGATCAGGATTATGAGGCCGAGGAGCCTATCCGGTTGAACAAATATATTGCTCATTGCGGATTTTGCTCCCGCCGAAAGGCAGATGATTTTATTGCAGCCGGCAAGGTGGAAGTCAACGATGAGCTGGTCACCCAAATGGGCGTAAAGGTACAGCGAACCGATAAGGTGACGGTCGAGGGGCAGCACCTAAGCCTCGAAAAGTTCGTCTATATCCTGCTGAATAAGCCCAAGGATACTATTACGACGACTGACGATCCGCGCAACCGCGATACGGTGATGGATAAGATTGAGGATGCTACGGGCAAACGCGTGTATCCGGTGGGGCGGCTCGATCGGCATACCATGGGGTTGCTGCTGCTGACCAATGATGGCGATCTGGCCAACCGGCTGATGCATCCCAGCTACGAGGTACGCAAGACCTATGAAGTGGAAACAGAACGTAAGCTCAGGGACGATGAGCTTAAGGAACTGGCAAAAGGTATTGAACTGGAAGATGGCCCCGTCCAAGCGCAGCATGTTGACCGGCTTAATAACGAGAACGGCTTTGTGCTTTCCATTTATGAGGGACGAAATCGGCTGGTACGTCGGATGGTGGAGTATTTTGGTACGCAGGCAACCAAACTGAAGCGCGTTGATTATGCCGGGCTCAACCTTGATAATGTAAGGATGGGGCGCTGGCGATATTTAAGGAAGAATGAAATCAATGCTCTCCGTAAGCTGGTAAAGCTCGATCCGCTGGATTTTAATAAGGGTGGCAGCTAATCTCATCCGTATATTATATGTAGAAGGGGATATCATCCTGTATACACCGGCGTGGGATTACAAAAGGCTTAGTATCGTATAAATATCCCTTAAAAAGAGAACTCCTCCTGATTATTTACGAAGAGGAATATCCGTCTATGGCATATTAAATTTTGCCTGGATCCGTATTTAATATCTAAACTGACTTTTTTATGCGAAAGCTTCAGGCTAAATCACACATAACCATATTTTAATCTATGAAACAGTCTGGTTCTATTCCATCCAATGAAAATTTGCCCATCTACTACGATCTCTATAGCCCTTCCGTTGATAAATCGGATCAGCCCTTGCCGGTTATTATTTTTTTGCACGGCTTCAAAGGCTTTAAGGACTGGGGCGCCTTTCCGAAGGCTTGTGCCGAGCTGAGTGAAGCCGGTTTTGCCGTGCTGGCCATGAATTTTTCGCTGAACGGCGTAGGCGAGAGCATGACGGAGTTTGATCAGCTGGATCTCTTTTCGCGGCAGACGCTTAGCCAAGACCTGGATGATGTGGGCTCGGCTATTGAAGCACTTCAGGAAGGCACAGTTGATCTTTCAGCAAGTTTCACCATTGATGCGGACAAAATTGGTATTCTCGGGCACTCCCGCGGCGGCCATACGGCTGTGGCAGCTGCAGCTGAATATCCATCGGTGCAGTGCCTGGTGACCTGGTCGGCGGTGGCGGATTATAATGCGCGCTGGAGTGATGCAATGATTGCCGACTGGCAGGAAAAGGGCGTTACAGAGATTGAAAACGGCCGTACAGGGCAGATTATGCCGGTAAAAAAGCTGGTGTATGATGATGCCATCGCCCATGCCGACCGCCTCATGGCAGTCAGGCGTGCAGAAGAGTTGGACTTGCCGGCGCTGTTTATACACTCCAAAGGCGACGAGGGCGTGCCTTCAGCAGAGGCTGAGACGCTTTTTAAACACTGCGCCTCTTTCCAAAAAGAACTGGAGCTTATTCCTGATTCAGGTCATACTTTTGGCACCTCACATCCCTTTACTGCAAATCAGTTTCCACCCCCATTTCGCAAAGTAATAGATCGCAGCCGGGACTGGTTTAAAGCTCATCTGCAATAAGAGGGCTTTCAGAGCGTTATCAAACAAAAGATGTCATTATCATAAAGCGCAGCTTTTTAACATTTATTGCATTCCTGATTACCGTCTCAGCTACTGCTCAGGTACCCGAATTGGTGAACAATTCCCAATTTCGTCCTGATGCCAAAGCAGCTGTTGATTCCATTTACAACTTCAATTTTCATGGAGCTGACAAGGTTCTATCTTCATGGAAAGAAAAATACCCGGGGCATCCGCTGTGGTCGCTTATCGAGGGGATGAAGTTTTGGTGGCAGATACTTTCCGACCTGGAGGATCCCTCTCATGATGAAGAGTTTATCGAGATGATGAAAAGGGCCAATTATGAGGCGGGAAAACTGCTGCATCAACAATCCACTCATGCTGATGCGCTGCTGATTCAGGCAATTTCCAATGGCTATATTGCCCGGCAATATTCCAACCGTGAGGAATGGATCAGCAGTATCAACTATGCCCGGAAAGCGATGAATACCTATGAATATCTGAACGAACTGCAGCCGAATATGGCTGACCTTAAGCTGGCGGAGGGGCTAAAAATGTATTATGCGGCTTATCTTCCCGAAGAGTATCCCGTTGTTAAAACGGTGTCGTGGTTCTTGCCGGATGGCGATAAGAAGAAGGGTTTGGAGGTGATCCGCGAGGCGGCCCGCGAAGCCATTTTTGCCCGGGCAGAGGCGACCTATTTTCTGGGCAATATCAACTATAATTATGAAAAGGATTATGCGGCCGCTGTCCGCAGCTTTGAGAAGCTGGTCGACCAGTATCCCCGTAATAACTATTATGCCCGTATTCTGGTGAAAAGTTACTATTACCGGCATCGATATAAGAAGGCGCTCAATTTTATCGATAAAACCCTTAAACGCTGGCGGAGTCAAAAACTGCCTTATTTAAAAGTATTAGAAGAAGAGCTGCTGAGCTGGAAAGGACGTATCCTGGAAAGGCAGAATCGTCCCGATAAAGCGCTGGCGTTATACCAACGGGCCTTTGAGCGAAGCCAACAGCTGCCGAACCCGAAGGGACGATCCTTTGGAGTTGTTTCGGCCTATTTGGCAGGTCGTATTTTGTATGAGCAAGAGAAGCTTTCGGAGGCCAAAAAGTATCTTCGCAAAGCCGCGGAAGCTGATGCCGAGCGGGCCTATCGTGATCGGGCTCGCGAGCTGTTGTCTAAGCTATAGAAAGGAAGCCCCCCGATGGCTTAGTTCCGCTGGCGGTTCATCATTTGCCTCATCATGCTGCTCATATCCTTATAGCCATCAGGAATGGTGAAGAGGTCGGGAGAGAGGGACTTTTCTTCAATTTTTGTTGCTTTCATTTGAACCCTTTTGCTTCCATTCGCCTCTTCTATAACCTCTAACGGCATATAGCCTTCAGCAATAACCTTCTTGGCCCAGTCAGGAGCACTTTTCTTGGCCATAGGATTTCCCGGCGACATAAATGTGCCTAAATCCTTTGCCACACACATGCTTAGCGTCTCC
>DATGUX010000011.1:0-3384 GCA_035300985.1 Fodinibius sp. | reverse complement strand
ACCCGAAACAGCAGAAAAAAGGCCGGAAACGTAAGAAAAGGAAAAGGGAAGGGAGGGAAGCTTAAGCCCAGCAGCAGTCCTGCGATAAGTGCAAGCCATAACTTGGAATGCCAGATGGTGCGAAGGTATGAATTCATTCTGAATAACTTTCAGGAGCAATAATAACAACGATCTCTCCCTTGATTTTATCCCTCAACTCAAATTGATCAACGACTGATTTAACGGGGCCGCGGACGACTTCTTCAAACTTTTTGGTAAGTTCGCGGCAGACAGCGATCAGCCGGTGATCTCCCATATAGCGTTGCAGCTCACCGAGCAGTTTTTTTAAGCGGTATGGGCTTTCATATAAAATGAGAGATCGATCTTCTTCGACGAGCTGTTTAAGGCGCTTTTGCCGGCCTTTTTTTTGGGGCAGAAACCCTTCAAAGGCATATTTATCGCAGGGCAAGCCGCTGGCTACGAGGGCGGTCGTAGCCGCATCCGGTCCGGGAATGACAGTTACCGTGTGGCCCGAACGATGTGCTGCCCGTACGGCCAAAAAGCCCGGATCTGAAATGCCCGGCATGCCTGCATCAGAGATAACCGCCACATTTTGGCGAGCATCCAGAATATTCATCAGATGCTCAACTTTTTGGTGTTCATTGTGCTGGTGAAAGGCGAAGGTAGAGGCTTTAATCCCTAAATGGGTCAACAGATGGCCGGAGGTACGGGTATCTTCGCAGGCTATGTAATCTACCGACTGAAGCACTTCAACAGCACGTTCAGAGATGTCTTTTAAATTTCCGATGGGGGTGGCAACTATATAAAGTATACTCAAAGTGTGATCAGCTGCTGCTTGTGATTAACCTAAAATTCCGATGAACTTATCGCCATTAAAGAAGCTGGTGTATATTAATAAATTATGAGGGAGCTTTTCATCTTTAAATCATATTTATTCAGGATGAAATTTAGCACCAAAAAGGATATACTAAACCATTCTCAAAAAGCCTTTTATCACCATCTGGTTAGGAATCTAATAACCCTTTTTAATCGAAGAATATCATTTATGAGCAACTTCAAGCCTTCCGGTATTAATCACATGACCATCCGCGTGAACGATATTGAACGGGCGGAAGAATTTTACGGTGATATTTTGGGTTTTGAGCTGGTGCGCAAAATGGGTAAGAGTATGGCCGTCTATAAAGTTGGCAATGAAGATACGATTGTGCTTGTAGAAGCTGAAACGGGCTATGACCCTTCATCACGTGATTATAGAATTGACCATTTTGGCTTTTATCTGGAGTCTGAGGAGCAGGTAGATGAGATGGCGGCCTATTTCCGAGAACAGGAGGTGACGGTGCTTAGCGGGCCGGCTAATCGCAAGCTGGGACGCTTTGTATTTATTTCTGATCCAGATGGAAATATGATTGAATTTTTTTACGAGGAGGATGACGCATAGTACCTTGCCGCAGGTCAAAGCTGTGCTGACAGTCTGAAACTATTTATAGGACAGTTTGTGCAGACTCCGCAACTTTGTCAGCTCCCGGCGTGGGCTATTCCAGTGGCATGTTATTTGCATATCTCCACATCTGAAGATATTAACAGTGTTAACGTATAGAATGTTTTAAATATGAGCGAATCAAAGGAAGAAGTTCAAAAAGATCAATCGGCGGAAGAAAGCAAGCAGCCGCCAAGCGATGCAAAAGAGCAGATTTTGGAACAGTTCTCTGAGTTTGATAACGAAGAGCTTCGGGAACTGCTGACTGCCCGTGAACAGAAAGTAGAAGAACTGCAGGCAGAGCTGACGGACGCCCGGGATGCACGCCTGCGGGCAAAAGCAGAATTGGAGAATTATCGCAAACGAGTACAGCGCGAGCGTGCTCAAATTTATGAGACGGCCAAAGCCAACGCGCTGGAAGACTTTCTGGAAATTAATGATGATTTGCACCGTACCCTCAAAGCAGCCGAAGATCTTGATGTAAATAATACCTTTATGGACGGCGTGCTGTTGGTTGCCAATAAGTTTGAGAATGTGTTAGGCAAGCATGGCGTGCAGCGTATTGATGAAGCGGGCGTTCCCTTCAATGTGGATTACCATGATGCAATGATGCGGCAGAAGTCTCAGGATAATGATATCGGCAGTGATGTGGTCCTTGATATTATTGAAAACGGTTATCGCATGGGAGACCGGACCATCCGCCATGCCAAAGTAATTGTAAGCGAATAAATTTAAGGTTAAGCAAGTTTTTTCATGTCTAAACGCGACTACTACGAAGTTTTAGGTGTCAGCAAAGACGCATCTGATTCAGAAATAAAGAAGGCCTACCGAAAACGGGCCATGAAGTTTCACCCCGACAGGAATTCGGAGGATCCGGAAGCTGAGCGCAAGTTTAAAGAAGCTTCGGAAGCCTATGAAGTGCTCAGCGATGATCAGCAGAGACAGCGATATGATCAGTTCGGTCATCAGGGCGTTAACGGAGGTTTCGGCGGCCGAGGCGGCGGAGCCGGCTTTGAAGATATGGGCTTTGAAGATATCTTTAGCCGATTCAGTGATATCTTTGGCGGCGATCCCTTTGGCGGAGGCGGCCGGTCACGCGGGCGACGTTCACCCGGGCAGCCCGGATCAGATATGAAGCTGCGTATTGAACTTAGTCTCGAAGAGATCGCTTTTGGGACGGAGAAGAAACTTAAGGTAAAAAAGCAGATTCAATGCGATGCCTGTGGCGGCACGGGCGCAGAAACGGAGGCTGACTTTGAAACCTGCAGCACCTGTAACGGGATGGGACAGGTCCGTCAAGTACGTAAAACCATGCTGGGCCAGATGGTCAATGTGCATCCGTGTCCTGATTGTAATGGCGAAGGCCGTATTATTACCAATAAGTGTTCGGAATGTCATGGCGAAGGTCGTTATAAAGGCAATGAAACCGTACAGATTAATGTGCCGTCCGGGGTTTCTGAGGGAAACTACATCACCATGCGTGGGCAGGGTAACGCAGGCAAGCGCGGTGGAGAGGCCGGAGACCTGGTTGTGCTGATTGAAGAGAAGGAACATGAGCACTTTGAGCGCGACGCTAATGATATTTACTACGATCTGGTACTCAGCGTGCCGGATGCTATCCTGGGCACGGATGTTAAGGTGCCTACGCTAAAAGGACAGGCCAAGATTAAGGTGGAAGCCGGCATCCAACCCGGCAAATTGCTGCGGATGAAAGAGAAAGGTATCCACGGCTTAAAGCGCTCGGGCATCGGAGATCAGTATGTGCGCGTAAATGTCTATATTCCTCAAAAGCTTTCCGGTAACGAGCGTGAGCAGATCCAAGCGCTGAAGGAAAGTGATCATTTTGAAGCTTCCAATAAAGAGGAAGATGGGAAAGGCTTCTTCTCCAAGATAAAAGATGTGTTTGC
>DATGUX010000010.1:0-9182 GCA_035300985.1 Fodinibius sp. | reverse complement strand
AATGAAAAAGGGGTTCTTGAATTAATGGGGATATCCTTGGATAAGGAGAGTCAATAGAGGAAGTAACAGGTTCTCAACCCATTATTAGCTCTTATGAACCAAGCGTGCACCTATGTCATATAATTATTCTTATGTAAAGTAAAAATTTTGTCGGTTTTTAAATATTGCTTTAACTTCCTGTGCCCCATGTATTTATGGCAAGTAATATTATTGATAATGGACAAGCAGAATAAAATAAATGGACAATCAAAATAAAATAATTCTGCTGGGCCCTCCCGAGCCATAGAGTCCAAGAGAATTACCGCCTATGTGCTTTAAAGGGCGTTTATGTCCATCTTATTTGGTGATTTATGTTCTCTTATTGGTGTTTTTTGTTCCTATTGGCAAATATCCAAATATAAGGATAACTCTTTGATATGCATGATAATACCAGAATCACCTTTGTTCCTTATTATGTTCCTATTACAGAAATTCTAATAGGAACAATAATTTTTTGCATTGATAGGTAATGAGTGATCTACCTCCTCCCTTTTACTGAAGAACCAATACCGCTGCCACACGTGATCAAAAAACCTCATTACAGGTCTGGGCAAAAAGCTGACGGTCGTACTAGTCCGGTAGGATATCATCCCAACTCTTTTACAATCGTAATCTTTACATCGGCGATGCGCTGCTGCTGTTTGGTCCAGTCCATCACCAGCTTCTCCGGCTGTACCTTATCAATGAGGTCCGAGATGCCTTTCTCAATCTGTTCTCCAGGCACGTCGGGATTAAACTTTTCCAGCTTACCTTGAAGTCTCGGCCTGAGCGCCACTTCATCCTGAGTTTCCCGGCCTAACGTGCCGTCGTCCTCGTTGGTAGCCAATACCTCCTCATAGGCATTGAGGATCTCCCACCCTCGGATCGGAGTAGTTGGGTGTGTAAACTGCACTCTGTCCGGGTTGTTTAGTTTACACTACCTCTCAGAGTTATATACAACCCCGTTACATAAACTTAATGAATAACTATTAGCCCATATATTTTAGGCTTTCCTAATATATAATCTCATAAATAACTAATTTTATACTTGTCTTGTTAAAACTTTAACAGGTGGGGCACACCACGGGCATTTTATGATATTTTATTTTAAAAAACAGTTCTTAAAGCCTGTGAGAGTCAATTTTTCTCTTATAAAAATGATTGGGATTCCCGGAGGTATCATTATATTTTCGGTACGCAGACAATCATTGTACGCCATACATCATTTTAACCAACTATTATTATGAAACACTTATCTTTGGGCAGTTTATTTTTAACTCTTACCCTTATGCTTGCAGCTTGTGGAGGAGGCGGTACCGACGTGGTGGAGTCAGGAACGTACACCGGAACCATTGACGAGCTCAACCCCGAGGAAACCGAAATATACCTGGAAACCGAGGACGGGCAGCGTCTGGAGCTGTACTTTACCGATACCACCACCCTTACCCAAGGCGGCCAAACGGTCCCTTTCAGTACCTTGCAGACCGGCCAGCAAGTGCAAGTCGAAGTTGAAAAAACAGGGCAGCGGCTGGATCCGATTAGCGTAGAGATTCTGCAGTAACATGGAATCACTTCCAAGTATGTGGCGGGCCGAGTTATGGCACCCCATGGTGGTACACTTCCCGATTGTACTACTGTTGGGAGCGGCCACCGCCCGCCTCTTCTGGCATGGCTTTTCTTCTTCCCGGGCCGGGGGGGTAGCCCTTACCATAAGTCGGGTGATGCTCTACGTAGGTCTTGGATTTGCCTGGGTTGCCGTGTATACCGGTACCATCGCTGATGGCGTTGTCAATCGCAGCATGTGTGATCCTACCGTGTTGGAAGCCCACGAGCAAGCAGCCTTTACGCTCGGCTATCTGTTTTCGGCCGCTACCGTTATCGATCTGCTCGACCTATGGGGCATCCGGTGGAGCACCTCGGCCCTCAAACAATGGGCGGTCACCATCCTGTTGATCGGGGGAAGCTTATATTTAGGATACACCGCCCACCTGGGTGCTAAACTGGTGTACCAGCAGAGTGCAGCGGTCTATCAACCCACCGAAGGATGCACCGAATTTGAGTAACCCAAACGACATGCATCCCGCCCGGCAAGGATTCAAAACGACCGCTATCGGCATTGCTATTAGTGTTGTGTTAGCCGTCGTTAAAGCTATTGCTGGAATTCTCGGCCATTCTTTTGCTCTCATTGCCGATGCCGTCGAGTCTGCAGGCGATATTTTTACCGCTTCTGTTATGTTTGTCGGCCTGCGAACCTCAGCCAAGCCTCCGGATCAGGACCATCCGTATGGGCACGGCAAAGCCGAACCTCTGGCCGCCCTGGTTGTTGTGCTTGGGCTTGTCATCGCGGCGGGTTTTATCGCATGGGAAAGTATCGGCAATCTTACCACGCGCCATCAGCCTCCCGCAGCCTTCACGCTAGGCGTGCTCGCTGTAGTGATTCTCGTCAAAGAAGGCTTATCACGCTATGTGTCTGGCGTTGGGGAATCGGTAGAAAGTCAGGCTATTAAAGCCGACGGTTTTCATCACCGTAGCGACGCCATTACCTCGGCTGCTGCATTCATTGGTATTTCGATTGCCTTAATAGGCGGCCCGGGCTATGAAATCGCTGACGACTGGGCCGCCCTGGGGGCCGCCGTCATCATTTTAGGGAATGCGGTTCGTATGGGCCGACCGGCCCTGGGAGAACTCATGGACAGGCAACCCAATCCGGAATGGCTGGATGAGGTAGCGCACGTGGCTTTGGCTCACCCGCAAGTACAGAGCATTGAAAACCTGCGTCTTCGCAAGATGGGCTTTGATCGCTATATGGACTTCCACCTGCGGGTTCCGCCGGACTTATCCGTCCGGGAAGGCCACCGTATTGCCCACGAGGTCAAAGACCAGCTGCTGGATCTGCACCCGTACCTGCGGGATGTACTGATCCATATTGAACCCGCTTACTTAGACAACTCTACTTCTGGGGTTGATTAGATTCATGTGTTCATCGTGCCTTATAAGCCATTATAAAAGGGTAATCCTATTTTATTGACTCCAGACTATAAGATGGCTGCACACGAAAATATTAGTATCTCCCCAACTATCAATTAGTTGTTATCAATATTTTTATCCCAAAGGCTAAACATTTTTTTAACAACCTCTGTGTTATCATACCGTCCTTCAAACAGTTCTCCACTGGGGCCAAAGCTAAACACCGGCACATCCAAGGCTGTATGGCCGCCTGTAGTATATTCATACGTAAACTGGCCACGTTCTTCCCCACCGGGCATTGTTAAGCCCCCCGTTTCGTGATCAGCTGTAACCACCACAAGGGTCTGGCCATCTTTTCTGGCAAAGTCCATAACAGCACTGACTACACCATCAAAATCTTTTACTTCTTCAACCACCCGCTTGCCATCATTGTCATGGCCCGCCCAATCAATTTGAGATCCTTCGACCATCATGAAAAAACCATCAGAATCATGGGAAGCGTTCGCAAGGGCGGCTCTGGTTAGTTGTACCAACTGGTCGTCACGTTCAGGGGCCGGTGCCAAGCTCTTCCCTTCCAAAAGTGCTATCACTTTTTCTTTCTCGGCCACCTGAGATAATCCCCCGACACTGTTAATATAGAAGTACCCGTCTTGCTCCATCTCCTCGATCAGATTCTGATCATCCGGGCGCTGGCCCCCTTCCCTTTTGGGAAGGAAATAATTGTAGCCGCCTCCCATCAGCAAATCGATACTAGAATCAGCAAGTTTCTCGGCAATTGTAAATTCTTCTCCTCGGTCCCTGTGATGGATCCCAAACCCAGCGGGTGTAGCGTGAGTGATTTGTGAGCTTGCTATTATCGCCGTTGTCTTACCCAATCTACTGGCATATTCGGTAATATTATCGATGGGCGTCCCATCAGGAAGTACCCCAAGCATACCGTTATTGGTCTTGTGCCCTGTCGCTAATGCGGTAGCCCCTGCAGCAGAATCGGTAATTTTACTGTTATTAGAATAGGTAGTAAGCATGCCGCTATGTGGCAGTGATGTCATTGTCAGTGATCCGTAGGTATATTCGGTCGCGGTTATTTGAGGAAAGCTCATCCCATCGCCAATGAGGTAGATAATATTTTTGGGTGTTGGAGTTATCCCTGCACTTGTTGTCCTTGCTTTAGAAGAATTATGGCAGGAAAGGAACGGAACTGAAACAAGAAGAAATAGCAAAACATATAATAACGAGCGTCGATTATTTCCCATAAGGTGATATTAATTTTTTATTGTTTCTCAAGTTCAAATAGTAAGTGCAACATGAAGAAAGACCTCAGGGGAATTCCCCTGAGGTCTTCCGCCAAGCGGGTTATATTCATGTTGTTATGGACAAATACACCCAACTCAGCAAAGAGAATCGTTATCAGATCAGGGCCCTACTCGATGCGGGGCATAACCAAAGCGAAATTGCCCGAACCATCGGCGTTCATCGATCGACGATCAGCCGTAAGCTAAAACGTAATGTAACCAACGAGAACCCTATGGGCAACAAATACTGCCCAAAGATCGCCCAACAGATGACCGACCGGCGCCACAAGGAAAACCCAAACATCGCCGGTTCACTGCGGACCTGAAAGCCCAAGCTCGCCGGTGGCTGACCAAAGAGAAACTCTCCCCGGAGCTCATCAGTGGCCGCTGGCAGGTAAAAGGGATCGATGGGGTTTCCCATGAGACCCTCTACCAGTGGATATGGGCCGCCAAACACGCAGCCGACCCAGACGATAAACACCTCTACAAAGATCTCAAACACGGCACTGGCAAGCGCAAGCGGGGGAATCGACAGGACAGCAGAGGAACCATCAAAGGCCGCGTGTCGATCGACCAGCGCCCCGACGTGGTCGAGGAGCGCTCCCGCCTGGGTGATATCGAAGTCGACCTGATGGTGGGGAAAAACCATAAATCCGCCCTGCTGGTGCTCACCGATCGCACCACGCTGCTGACCAAGCTCCAAAAAGTATCCTCCAAACAGGCTCAGCCGATGGCAGAGGCTATCACCAGCCAACTATCGGATATCCGTTTTTATTCATACCTATATAGCTTTTTTGAAATAATTTTTGCGTAGTAAATTATACATATACAACACCGATGACAAATTATGAATTGTACTATTTACAGGTTGAGCATCCTGGAGAAAGTGTTAGTATATACATTAAACTCCAATAAAAAGCGCCTTTATTGACCAATTATTAAAAGCAGCTTTTAAATTTCGCTTCTAAGCGACGATCTCTTGATAAGTTATACAGTTAGTCGTTTATTTTCAGGCGATCCAGGGCTTTCTTCACCCGCTGAACGGTATTAGTACTTCTTTCAGTTAGTTTAGCCGTTCGGCGAATCGTCTCTCCGTTATTTAATTCGTTTACAATATCCGAATGCTTCTCCACCAGCTGGACATCCGACAGGCTGGTGCCTCCCGCACGACCGTTGTATATGCCTTCGGCTTTGGCCCGGGCGATACCTTCGCGTTGGGCCTCCCTCCTGTTGTTGTAATCGACCTCGGCTAAGGTGGACAGGACCGATACCAATAGTTTGGCCACCGGATTTGGGTCACCATTGTTATGTTGTAACTTCAGCTCATTTAGCACCGGACCTTTCCCAGAAACAATACGCTCATAGAGGGTATTGCTTTTAATTCACCCAAGCATATTATATCAACCTGTTATCGCAAAGATATGTGCGATAATACCCCCATATAGTGCCTTATTTGGATTTAAAGGGAATTTTTCTCAGATTATCGCATGCATAATAATATGTTATCACCCATGCACTTTGAGATAATTATAGGTTATACTTTTTAAAAATGTTCTAATGATTAAGTATTACAAAGATGCTAATGAATTAAGAATACATGATTATGAAGCGGTTTCTTTTTTTAAGAATCAGTATCACCAATCGCGTTATTTAGAAGTACTTTCCTTTGAAAGATTAAAAGAACGCTTAACTGGTTTAGTTTTGGATTTGATAGAGATAAGTAGGAATGGAAATCCAATTTTGGATATTAAAAACGGTAAAAGTGCTATTGCTTTCGTCGAAGTGCTGGAAGAGTTTAAAATTAGGAACAAAGATATCAATAAAAATATAGCCAATATTTTCAAGAAGTTTCCTTACTCAATTAGATCCAAAGATTTATCTAATATAATAGAAAAAATAGAAGAGCTTCGTGGCAAAAAGTGTCTCTTCAAATTTACTCCCAAAAAATATGTTTCTGATATATTAGAAGGTAAAGTTCGATTTTGTTCAGCATCTTCATACAACCGACAAGGTTATAACATTGCTATCAAAGATGACGAAATGAACATAGAATCCAACATTAAAAACCTATTAATGACAGATGAAGAAGGGAATCCTATTCCCTCCACAGATGATAAAATAACTGCTCATTCAACTGCGGATTATCATGTTTCATGCTTTTCAGTAAATTTCTGTTTTAAGCTTTTTGCTTTATTTGAAAGTGATAGCTGTGTAGTAATTACTGACGGGGACAAATTTTGCGATGCTGTCAAGAGAGAATTTTTGAAACACAAACCAAAGTGCTGCTTCTGGGCTAACCAAGTAGGATATATTGATACTTGCAAACAGTTCAAATCAGAACTTCCTTTACAAATGAGCAAATCTTCAAATTATTCTTATCAGGAGGAATATCGTTTTGCCGGTTTCCCAAAATACAAACATGTCAATATAGAACCAGAACTGATTATCGAAGTTGACCCCTCAAATTTTAACTACCAAGTCTTAAAAATCCATAATTAAAAAGTATATCAAGCGCGTCAACTCGGACGTGCCTCGCCCTTACTTGCCAAGTTTTTAGTTCATCAAATTCTATAGTACATTTTAAAATAATTTACGTTGGTCTGCACGCCGGTTTCGCGCGGGGCCGTTAGGTAGCTAAATAAATTGCTATGAATCAGGTACATTCAAAAAATGAGTGAAGAAGAGAAATACGTTATCAAATACTGGATCAGCAAAGAGGAGTTTAATAAAAAAGAACTCTCTACTTATCTCGATTCAGGACTCGGAAAAATCCTACCAAAATTAGATTGTGGAATTTATTTAAAACAGGAATACCTGGTTCTTGAAATAATCGGTAATGAAAAAAATATTGATGCTTGCTATGATAAATTAAATCTAAATCGTAACTGGGCCTATAGAGTCCAAGATGACCTCGGTGAAGCTCTGCGTATAAAATCATATCGCATTTTGGCAGATCTTGAACTGTCTTTCAGAGAATTTATAAATCGTGCGATGATTGAAGTAGGCGGTTTTAATTGGTGGAACTCATTAATACCTGACAAGATCAAAGAAAGAGTTAATCAGGTTGAAGAAAAAACCGATGAGAAACAATTAGATAACCAACATGCACTGGAATTCACTCATTTTGATGACCTCATAAAAATTATAACTGCTGATTTTCAAGAATTATCCGATGACGAAAATATTTCAATAAAAAAACTTTCAGAAATAATTTCTAAATGTACGACTTTTGAAGAGTTTAAAAGTGAGGTCAATGAGAGAAGAGAAATCATATCAATTTGGGAAAGCGTATTCTCAAAATATTTTGAGAACAAAGAAGAATGGCTTGTCTTAAGAAAGAGAATTAAAACTGACGTTATTGGAACTAGGCATAAAGTCATGCATCACCGAATGCTTAGACTCCATGAAGTTCGCAAATTAAAAGAATGTAGCTCTGAAGTTCAGAGAGTAATAAAACTAGCAAAACGAGGTCTAAGCAGGAAGGAATTACAAGAAGCAAGAGAGAATCTGCAACGCATTTCCAAGAATTTCCAAAATTATTTCAATAAAGTTATATCCAAAAATTTTATCTCCCAAATCAACCGATTTGACGAGCAAAACAAAAAGTTGTTTGAGGCTATCAATAAAAGCTTCAAAATAGATATTCCAAATATTAATACTTCAATCGATTGGTCTTCCTTTAGTCAGCTTCCTCCACCCCAAAGTGATAAAGACGAAGATAATGTTGATGATGAAGACAATGAAAAGGATGATTCGAATTCGGATGAAGAAGATTCAGATGGAAACAATCAAGATGAAAAAGAATGAAGAGTATAAATTAGCAACCTAACCTCTTTAAAAAGGAAAATGTCAAGCAGACAGTCCTCACCTACATCTGTATACAGTATTTCAATAAATCCTCGTTTCAAACCTTTAACTGGCAACCGGGTCTGACGATCACGTTCGGATTACCTGCCAGCATCCAAACCCCAATAGAAAAATAATTCTAACACCAGACTTGCAAAAGATAAAACCTTAAATTTTGATTCTAAGCGGCGATATCCTGATGAACCGCCAAATTAGCCGGCCGTTTTCAAGCGGTCCAGGGCTTTTTTCACTCGCTGCACGGTATTCGTACTTCTATCCGTTAGCTTCGCCGTTCGGCGAATGGTCTCTCCGCTATTTAATTCTTCAACTATATCCGAATGTTTTTTCACTAGCTCTCTGTCTGACAGTCCGGTCCCGTTGGCACGGCCGTTGTATTTGCCTTCCGCTTTGGCCCGGGCGATGCCTTCGCGCTGCGCCTCCCTCCTGTTGTTATAATCAATCTCGGCCAAGGTGGACAGGACCGATACCAATAGTTTGGCCACCGGATTTGGGTCACCATTCTCGAGCAGGGTATTCAGCCCTTCCTTCTGGGATTTCACGTTCACCCCCAGATCGGTAAATCGTTTGATGGTCTGCAGGACGCCGATCGCATCCCGGCCCAGGCGATCGATCGAATGCACCTGGACTTCGTCTATTTTTCCCGCCTCGGCATCAGCCAACAGCCGGGCCGCGTCCTCGCGATCTTCAAAGGCGACCATGCCGGAGACTTTATCCCAGTACACCTCCCCTTCTTTGCCCTCGAGTTGCCGGGAAATATTTTGCTCAAAGGTGGACACGCGGATGTAGGTGGCTTTCATTATAGCATCAGGTTCGTTGGACTTTACCGTAGCGAAATTAGGGTATTGTAGCGAACCAAGCAAATACGACCTGCTAACGCCGATTTAGAATCCCAAAAACTGTAGCGATTTAGGGTATACCCTAATTTGAATACATATTATTTTATCCTCATGAGGAATATATAATAGAGTATTTTTAAGTCATACAATTGTCATATCCTAATATGACACTTACGATAAATACATCCGCCTTCGGGCAGTG
>DATGUX010000009.1:0-2979 GCA_035300985.1 Fodinibius sp. | reverse complement strand
GGGAGCTGGTATCCGTGGAGCGGCAAAGTGCTGTATTGACGAAGCTCAAGCTCTTTTTTAACGAACTGGATGATGTGCTGCACGGAGTAGCCCTCACTCATGAGCTGACCGACCGTATCCGCGACTTCGTACTTAGCTTTGGAGAACGCCTCTCCGCTTTTATCCGGGCTAACGCCCTTCAGGAGGCCGGCGTGCCTGCCCGCTTTGTAGATGCCCGTGATCTTATCAAAACGGACCAAGGATTTGGCGGCGCCCGGGTAAATGCCGATCAGAGTTATGCTAATATTCGCAAACACCTGGCCAATGAAACCTATGTTGGTATAATAACAGGATTTATTGGATCCACGGAGCAGGGTGTAACAACAACCCTTGGACGGGGAGGATCCGATTATACAGCTGCTCTTTTTGGGGCTGCTCTGGATGCTGATGCTATAGAGAAATGGTCGGATGTGGAAGGTATTATGACAGCAGATCCGCGGATGGTAGGCCAGCATCAACCTATTACAGAACTTTCGTATGAAGAGGCGATGGAGCTTTCCCATTTTGGCGCTACCGTCATGTATCCGCCAACGGTACAACCCGCAATGGAGCGTTCCATTCCTATCCTAATAAAGAACACTTTTAGTCCCAATGAAGGAGGTACGGTAATCAAAAAGGAAGTTCCGCCCGGAAAATCCAACGTAAAGGGCGTTTCTTCAATTGACCACGTTTCCCTTATTACGCTTAAAGGAAGCGGCATGGTGGGTGTTAGTGGTTTTGCCGCGCGTATTTTTTCTGCCTTGGCACAAGCGAAGGTAAATATCATTATGATTACTCAGGCATCCTCAGAGCATACCGTTTGTTTTGCCGTTTTACCCGGCCAGTCAGATCGTGCTTTGCAGGTACTCAATCAAGATTTTAAGCATGAGTTGGAAGAAGGTGTGATTGAGGAGATCCAGCACGAACCGGACTGCTCAATTGTGGCAGCGGTAGGTGATGGAATGAAGAGCACGCCGGGCATCTCCGGACAGTTGTTCCGCGCTTTGGGACGTAACGGCATTAATGTGCGGGCCATTGCACAGGGTTCTTCCGAGCGTAATATATCGGTTGTAGTTAAAGAATATGACCTGCCGAAGACACTGAATACCATCCACAATGCTTTTTTCCTCAGCAAGATAAAAACGGTTAATCTTTTTCTGATTGGCATTGGCCTTATCGGAAGCAAATTACTTGAGCTTTTTGAGCAACAGGCTGATCTGCTTTATGAAGAGCATAACATAAAGCTGAATCTTTGCGGAATAGCGAACTCCAGCTACTATAAAATGCAGGCCGATGGTTTAGATTTTAAAGATTGGTCTGAAGGCGTAAAGGATGGCAAGGAAATGAAATTTGACCACTTCCTGGCTGATGCTCAAAGGCTGAATCTGCCGAATAGCCTGATGGTTGATTGTACAGCCAGTATCGAGATATCTGATTGCTATTCTGATATTTTAGAGTCAAGCTTTTCACTTGTTACGGCTAATAAAAAGGCTAATTCCGGACCAATGGAGCGCTATCAGAAGCTACAGGAGCTGGCCCTGAAACACAACGTTATGTATTTGTATGAGACTAACGTTGGAGCCGGATTGCCCGTAGTTAAAACGCTGAAAGAACAAGTGCTGGCCGGCGATAAAATTACAAAGATTGAGGGCGTATTGTCGGGTACGCTCAGCTATATATTCAATGTTTATGATGGAAAAACACCCTTTAGTCAAGTTGTAAAAAAAGCCCTTGCGAAAGGCTTCACCGAGCCGGATCCAAGGGAAGATCTGAATGGAAAAGATGTGGCTCGTAAGTTACTGATATTAGCACGAGAAGCAGGATTTGAGCTTGAAATGCAGGATCTTACTGTTGAGAACCTTGTACCTGACCCGGCCATGAAGGCTCCGGATATTGAAGCTTTTTTTGCAGAATTAGAAAAATATGATGACCGGTTCAAAGAACGATATGAGGCCGCAGCAGCCGGCGGTAACCAGCTGTGCTATATTGCCCGTTATGAAGGTGGGCAGGCGACCGTAGGGTTACAAGAAATAGGCCCGGGCCATCCCTTTAGCGGCCTTTCGGGGAGCGATAATATTATTGCCTTCCATACGCATCATTACCGGCATACGCCGCTGGTCGTAAAAGGTCCGGGCGCCGGTGCAGAAGTTACCGCCGGCGGTATCCTGGCTGACATTTTGCGGATTAGTAATGTGCCCGCCTTCAGCAATGAAAATATATAACTATGGAATTTAAGTATAAGGAAGTCCGTGTTTTTGCACCGGCTACGGTTGCCAATGTAAGCTGTGGGTTTGATGTTATGGGCTTTGCCCTTGAAGCCCCCGGCGATGAGATTGTAGCGCGACCCGGCCAAGAGGATGGGGTTGTGATCACTTCAATTACGGGTGATAATGGTATATTGCCCGCAGAAAGTCAAAAGAATACGGCAAGCGTGGCTGTTCAGGCGTTGCTTGATTATCTTGATGCTGAGTTTTCTATCGAGTTAGAAGTACATAAAAAGATGCCCTTAGGCAGCGGACTGGGTTCCAGTGCGGCCAGTTCAGCAGGAGCTGTGCTGGCGGTAAACCATCTGCTCGGGGATCCATTGCCCCGAAAAGAACTGCTTTCGTTTGCAGCGGAAGGTGAACGGGTGGCCTGCGGGGCGGCCCACTACGATAATGTAGCACCCTCGCTGCTGGGCGGCTTTGTGTTTATCAGGAGCAGCCAGCCTCCGGACTTATTTAACCTGCCTTTCCCCGAGCAGCTTCATGCCGCTGTACTGCATCCTCATATTGAGATTAAAACGGAAGACACCCGCAAGGTTTTACGTAAAGAAATTAATTTAACGCAGGCCGTAACGCAGTGGGGTAATGTAGGCGGATTTGTAGCAGGTTTGATGAGTAAAGATCTGGATTTGATGGCCCGTTCCATGGAGGATGTTATCATAGAACCGGTGCGGTCGGTACTTATCCCGGGCTACGA
>DATGUX010000008.1:0-3995 GCA_035300985.1 Fodinibius sp. | reverse complement strand
GTAGCCAGGTCAGCACCCAGCACAAAAAGCTGTTCCTGAAGCTTCTCGATATGTTCGGTTCCTTTGGAAGACAGTCCGTGGCTGGCGGCTAAACCAACAAAGGAGTTGAGTTCGTCAACCGTGCCGTAAGCTTCAATACGTGCGGCAGATTTTGATACGCGCTGGCCGCCGTATAGCGAAGTATTTCCGGAATCGCCTCTTTTGGTATAGATTTTCATAAAACTGCAATTATTGGTGGATGTCTTCTGGAAGGTACGGAGCGAATAGCAAACTTTCACCCGACTCGGCTATTTAACCCGCCTCATTTGAGTTAGATGATTCAGGCTGCTATTTCATGATCAGAAAGTCGGTGCCCAGTTCTTCGGCTTCGATATTGAGATGGGCGAGCCGCTGCAAGGCTTCCGCCAGGGCTGGAGCCTGTTCGGCGCGACAAGCTACATCAAGGGTTATATCCTCAAGGTATTCAGCTTCCAACTCCTTAAGATCAAAACTGTTCTTAAGCTGATCGATCTGTTTCTGTTGCGAATAGCCGTAGCTGATTCTAAAGTTGCATGTTGGTATAAGCTGCATAAGAACGGCCTGACTGAGACAGCGCCTGGCCGCATCGCCATAGGCCTGAATGAGTCCCGGTTTTCCCAGATTGGTCCCGCCATAATAGCGAACGACTACGCATCCACCGTTAACGATCTCCGCCGATTTGAGCTGATTCAGAATGGGCAGCCCGGCCGTGCCGCTGGGTTCGCCGTCATCCTGGGCAAATTCCTCCGGGTCGGAGGGACCAATCCGCCAGCCGTAGCAGTGGTGGGTGGCATCCGGATAGTCTGATTTAATTCCGGCAAGCCTCTGATCAAAAACTTCCGGCGAAGCGGCCGGAAAGAGAAAACCGATAAACTTGGAACCTTTTTTGCGAAATGAGGACTGATATGTTTCTTGAATGGTCTGCACAGCAGTAAATTAAGCAAAAATGAGTGATCTATGGGCCTTCTAATTTAGAACTTTTCTGAATAAGATTGAAAACACAAAACCATGGGGCCAAACCTTGCCTTTGTAAGCTTTTCATCTCATCTTCCAGCCTTGCATGACGGTTTTACCTAACCAATGATTTTGCAGATATTTTAACAGACAGATTTAATTACGATAACCAACGATGGCTTCACTTCTAAAAGCGTTACAGTCACAAGTCGGGCGAAAGTTTCTAACCGGAATTACCGGTGTCGGTCTTATTATCTTTATCATTCTTCACTTAATTGGGAACTTACAGCTTTTTGGTAGCGCCGAAGCCTTCAATCGTTATACATTGACTCTTGAAAGCCTTGGCTGGGTTCTTTACGTATTAGAAATAGGGCTTGCTATTGCTTTTATCCTGCATGCGGTTGTCGGTATTTCAATATGGATGAAACGCCGGAAGGCCAAGCCGGTGGACTATGATAACTTTCAAAGCAAGGGCGGTCCCAGTCATATCAACTGGTCGTCACGGTCGGCCATATTTACAGGCGTTGTGCTGCTTGTGTTCCTGGTCATTCATCTTATAAATTTTAAGTTTGCTGCCACTGAAACGATCATGCTCGATGGCCAGCAGGCACGCGATCTTAAGCAACTGGTCATTGAAACCTTCCAGAGCCCATGGTATGCCTTTGGTTATACTTTTGTGATTCTGCTGCTGGGTTCTCACCTGGCGGATGGTTTTTGGAGTGCCATAACTTCACTTGGCATGAGACGCACCGCCTTTTCGAATAGCTTTTATGTGGTTAGCATTATCTTTGCCATCCTGATGGCTATTGGCTTTTTGTTTATTCCGCTGTATATCTATTTCACCGGCGGAACCGGCGCACTCATTGCTTAGCTTGATAATCACTAAAACACCTGAATGTATTTAGGTGGCAAAAATTAAATTTCCTATGAACTTAGATTCCAAATCTCCTTCCGGACCGTTAGAAGAAAAATGGTCTAATCATTTAGAGCATATTGATTTGGTAGCTCCCAACAATAAGCGAAAGCATAATGTTATTGTCGTGGGAACGGGCCTGGCCGGCGGATCGGCTGCTGCTACGCTGGCAGAACTGGGTTATAATGTGCAGAGCTTCTGTATTCAGGATTCAGCACGCCGCGCCCACAGCATTGCTGCACAGGGCGGTATTAATGCGGCTAAAAATTATCCCAACGACGGAGATTCCATCTGGCGCCTGTTCTACGACACCATTAAAGGAGGAGATTATCGATCCCGAGAATCCAATACTTACCGGCTGGCTCAAATCTCCAATGAGATTATCGATCAGGCGGTAGCGCAGGGCGTGCCTTTTGCCCGGGAATACGGCGGCCTTCTGGCCAACCGTTCATTTGGCGGAGCGCAGGTATCCCGAACCTTCTATGCACGCGGACAGACCGGTCAGCAGCTTTTATTGGGAGCTTACCAGGCGATGATGCGGCAGGTGCATGAAGGGAAAATAGAAATGCACAGCCGTCAGGAAATGCTTGACCTGGTGGTTGTGGATGGCAAAGCGCGGGGCATCATTACCCGTGATCTGGTATCCGGAGAAATTCAGCGCTGGATGGCTGATGCCGTGGTACTGGCCAGCGGCGGATATGGAAATGCGTTCTATCTTTCCACCAACGCCAAGAATTCCAACGTCACGGCCGCCTGGCGCTGTCACAAGCGGGGCGCAGGTTTTGCGAATCCCTGTTACGTTCAGATACATCCGACCTGCATCCCGGTTTCCGGAGATTATCAGTCAAAGTTAACGCTGATGAGTGAAAGCCTCCGTAATGACGGCCGCGTTTGGGTACCCAAAGATAAAGACGACGACCGCCATCCCAACGATATTCCGGATGAGGAACGCTATTATTATTTAGAAGAAAAATATCCGGCCTTTGGAAATCTGGTGCCTCGTGATGTGGCTTCCCGAAATGCAAAGATTGTTTGTGATAAGGGGATGGGCGTTGGCCCGACCGGGCGTGCCGTGTACCTGGATTTTCGCAATGCTATCGAGCGCGACGGACGTAAGACCATTACTGAGAAATACGGCAACCTTTTCGATATGTATGAAAATATCACGGGCGATGATCCATATAAGCAGCCGATGCG
This sequence comes from Fodinibius sp., assembly GCA_035300985.1. Lineage (GTDB taxonomy): Bacteria > Bacteroidota > Rhodothermia > Balneolales > Balneolaceae > Fodinibius. Next base: position 913 of record DATGUX010000008.1, on the reverse strand, counting down.
TATTTTTCCGGCGGTACACTACACCATGGGCGGTCTCTGGGTGGACTACAATCTGATGAGCAATATTCCGGGCCTTTTTGTGGCCGGTGAAGCCAACTTCTCTGATCACGGAGCCAACCGACTGGGTGCCAGTGCGCTTATGCAGGGACTATCCGACGGATATTTCATTATTCCCTATACTGTGGGTAACTACATTGCGGATGCCGAGCTGGATGACATTGATACCAAACACGCCGCTTTTGATGAAGCCGCTGAAAATGCTCAAAACCATATTGATAAGCTGTTGGGCGTGCAGGGCGATAAGAGTGTGATTGACTTCCACCGCGAGCTGGGACAAATTATGTGGAATAAGGTAGGCATTGCTCGTGAAGAGGAGGGACTCAAGGAAGCAATAACGGAAATCCAGGAGCTTCGTGAGGAGTTCTGGCAAAATGTGCGTGTGCCCGGCGAATCCACAAACTACAACAAATATCTTGAGTTTGCGGGCCGTGTGGCCGACTTCCTGGAACTGGGAGAACTGATGGCCAAAGATGCGCTGCATCGGGATGAGTCAGCCGGCTGCCACTTGCGGGTTGAGCATGAAACTGATGAAGGTGAAGCACTGCGCAATGATGAGGACTTCTCCTATGTTGCGGCCTGGGAGTTTAAGGGCGTAAATGGCGAAATCCAGGAAGAAATGCATAAAGAGAATCTCGAGTTTGAGTTCGTTGAGCTGAAACAGCGTAGCTATAAATAGAATAATCGTTAATAGTTATTTGGTTATTCGGTGTACCCGATAACAAATAACAAGTAACAAATAACCAAAATGGCTGAAGAATTTACGATCCATCTAAAAGTTTGGCGGCAAGCCGGACCCAATAAGCCCGGTAAACTTGTTGACTATGACGTCGATAACGTTAATGAGCATATGTCC
>DATGUX010000007.1:0-3569 GCA_035300985.1 Fodinibius sp. | reverse complement strand
ATCACGGATCCTTATAGAGACACTGTTCTGCAAAAAACGGTGTTCAAGCCCAAAAAGAAAAGTTCACAATATCATCTGTATGCGCTGCTTGCTCCGCATATTAATAACGAGGGCCATAACAATTCGGGCTGGATTGGCAAGTATAAAGGTATTCCCATGCTGTTTGCGCAAAACGGTGATATTACGTTGGCGCTTGCATGCTCCACAGGCTGGCTCAAGCGATCCGTAGGTTATGTAGGGGCATCGGATGGCTGGACGGACCTGCAGCAACATAAGAAAATGGAATGGGAGTATGAGCATGTCCCCAATGGGAATATTGCTCTGACGGGAGAAATCGATATTTCAGATCAAACAGATTTTACGTTGGCCTTAAGTTTTGGCAGAACACAAGCTGAAGCTGCCAATCAGGCCCGCGCAAGCTTGTTAGAAGGTTTTGATTCCGCCAAAAAGGCCTACATCGATGGATGGCAGGCCTGGCAAGGCTCACTGCGTGATGTTAAAGGGAAAAAGTTTAGAAATAGTGCCGCGGTTCTTCGTATGCAGGAAGCCAAAAAGTTTCCCGGAGGAATTATAGCCAGTCTTTCTATTCCCTGGGGGCAGTCCAAAGGGGATTCCGACAAGGGCGGATATCATCTGGTATGGCCGCGCGACCTGGTAGAAAGTGCCGGCGGATTTCTGGCCCTTCAGACTCACAACGACGTATTGCGCATTGTGAATTATCTGATGTCAACCCAAAACGCGGATGGCAGCTGGCCGCAAAATATGTGGCTGCAGGGAGAACCTAATTGGAACAGTCTCCAAATGGATGAAATAGCTCTTCCCATCCTGGAAATACATAAAGCTTACGAGCGGGAAGCCATCGATAAGAACAGGATGAAAAGATATTGGCCACTGGCACGAAAAGCGATTGCCTTTTTAGTGCGGAATGGTCCCTATACTCCGCAGGATCGATGGGAGGAAGAGCAGGGCTATACTCCTTTTACCATGGCGACCGAAATAGCCGGCCTTCTTGCCGGGGCCGAGCTGGCCGAAATAAATAATGAAAAGGACTTAGCAACATACTGCCGTGAAGTAGCGGATTGTTGGAATGAAGCGATTGAACGCAAAACCTACGTCAGGGATACCGCACTTGCCAAGGAATATGATGTGGATGGATACTACATTCGTATTAATCCGTTCAAGGATATTACGGCCTCCCAATTGGGTGATCGTACCATGAATCTAAAGAATCATAATGGAGACGACGGTAAAATAAAGATTAGTGAGCTTGTGAGCGTTGATGCGCTGGCACTGGTCCGTTTTGGACTTCGGGCTGCCGACGACCCGAAAATACAGAACACGATTAAAGTAATTGATGCAGTATTAAAAGCAGATACTCCAAATGGAGCCTGCTGGCACCGTTATAATAACGATGGTTATGGAGAGCATGAAAACGGGGACGCCTATGACGGCACCGGCATCGGACGCGCATGGCCTCTGTTAACCGGAGAACGGGGACATTATGAAGTAGCAGCGGGAAATATTGACGCAGCAAAAGAGCTGTTGAAGGCTATGGAAAAATTTTCCAATAATGGCCTGCTGTCCGAACAAATATGGGATAGCGATGATATTCAGGAAAAAGGACTTTATTGTGGAGAACATACAGGATCAGCCATGCCGCTTACCTGGGCCCATGCAGAGTATCTTAAGTTATGCTGCTCCATAGCCGAAGAAGAGATTTTTGATATGCCGTCGTACACCCGCGAGCGTTATATCAACGAAAAGACGACGTGTAGCTTCGAAATATGGCGTTTTGAGAATCAGCTTAAGGTCATATCCGACGGTAAGGATCTGCGAGTTGAAGTAATGGCCAAGGCCAACGTGATTTGGACGGATGATGACTGGGAAACTAAAAAATCCACTAAAACAAAGGACACCGGCCTCGGAATTTATGTGGCTGATCTTAAACTCAACAACAAGAAAGCAGATAAGATTGAATTTACCTTTTACTGGGAGAAAGCGGATAAATGGGAGGGAAAGAACTATTCGGTAAAAATTAGATAAACAGGAGGGATGCGGTTATTCGTGTCCCGAAAGGAATTGAAAAAATATTAAATAATGGACAAACCAATTGGCAAAAAGATCTGGGCTATTGCAGAAGGATACCTGCCGGAGTGGAGTAACGGGCAGGAGCCGCAAATGGTAAGCCACGAAACGGCCTGTATTTTGAATACTTCCGATGAAGAGGCCCATATTGTGCTTTTGATTTACTTTTCAGATCGTCATCCGGCAGGTCCATATCAAATATCGATACCGCCGCGGCGGACGAAGCATATCAGGTTCAATAATTTGGAAGATCCCGAGCCGATTCCCAAAGATACCGATTATGCCAGTGTATTTAGCTCTGATGTGCCCGTTATTGTGCAGCACAGCCGCCTTGATTCGCGGCAACCCGAAAATGCATTATTGACAACTATAGCATATTCAGAATAATGTAGGACGGGTTGGTAACCCGTCCTGCAGATTAAACAATCTCAGTTGAAATAATGAGAATTCTAAAGTCAGAACTGTTATGAAAAATAAATCCTTCAACAAAGTAGTCGCAATTACAGGCGCTTCCGCAGGGTTGGGTCGGGCCATTGCTCATGAATTCGCTAAACATGGCGCTAAAATCGGGCTGCTGGCCCGAGGCATGGACGGGCTGGAAGCGGCTGAAGAGGAAGTTAAAGAGCTCGGTGGACAAGCCCTGGCTATTCATTGCGATGTCAGCGACCCGGAACAAGTGGAATCGGCCGCTGATCAGGTAGAAGCAGAACTGGGGCCGATTGAGGTATGGATCAATAATGCCATGGTCAGTGTTTTTTCGCCGCTGGATCAAATAACGCCGGAAGAATTTAAGCGCGTTACCGAGGTCACCTACCTGGGACAGGTATATGGTACGATGGCCGCATTAAAGCGGATGCTCCCGCGGAATAAAGGCTCTGTTATTCTGGCGGGTTCGGCGCTGGCCTATCGCGGCATCCCCCTGCAATCGGCCTACTGCGGAGCCAAACATGGAATTCATGGTTTTTTTGAATCACTGCGATCGGAACTGATCCATGAAAACAGCGATGTCAACGTGAGCATGGTTCAGCTGCCCGCGATGAATACCACCCAGTTCGGATTTGTTAAAAGCCGGCTTCCCAACAAGCCGCGTCCTATGGGTACTATTTATGAGCCGGAGGTAGCGGCCAAGGTCTTTTTTGAAGTAGCCAATAACGAACACAAAGAACGGGAAGTATTTGTCGGATTTCCTACTGTACAGACCATCATTGGAAATAAACTGATCCCCGGCTGGCTGGACCATTACCTTGCCCGCACCGGATATCAGGGGCAGCAGACCAACGAGCCCGAAGATCCCAACCGGGAAAATAACCTGTGGGAGCCTATTCCCGGTGATCACGGGGTACGGGGCTGACATTACCCATATAATTGAGCAAACATAGGAGAAAGGTTATAATGACGCACGTAAAAAGCTTCGACCATACTGCTGTAAAGTTGTTTTGTTTTCCGGTAGGCACTGGTGTAGATGTGGCGGAATCGCTGCAACA
>DATGUX010000006.1:0-2793 GCA_035300985.1 Fodinibius sp. | reverse complement strand
GCCCGCCGATACAGTATGAGGTGCCTCAGCCTGCATGGCAAGAATAGCGATATCAAGCATATGCACGCCCCAGTCGGTCATCAATCCACCGCCGTACTCCCAGAACCAGCGCCAGGTAAAATGGAAATGGTTCTTATCGAATGGACGTTTTGGAGCCGGTCCCAGCCACATATCGTAATCTACCCAACGCAACTTCTGTCCATCGGTGATCTTCTTCCTGATGCCACTCCAGCTCTGGGGAAGATGTGCAGCCTACTACGATAACAACTACCGTTGTCAAAACGAGTCTCACTATATTTATAATGCTCCACTTTGGCACTTCTATATCCCAGATATTAAACAATCCCTTTATTTTGCTGCTTTGCAGGCGTAACCAATGTAAGATCAATAGTAACCGAAACGTCAGGATACGATGAATTATCAACTCTGCCAATCAGCTTCTTTTTTAATGCAACGATACCCGATACGGTTGTATCAACAGCAGAAATGGCCTCCCAGCTGACGCCAGGTATATCCTCAGGTATCTTTCTATAAATTTCTTCATTAAAAGCTTCGCTCATATTTGGACATCTTTGCTGCCAACATTCCTCTGGAGAGTTTACTTTTCGCTATTCTTTAAGCTCATCGGATCAGACAAATCGATATATGGGCTTGCTTTACCCCCCCTCATAATTTGTCCATTCTCCCCATAGTCCCCGAGTATAAGTGTTCTCTTTATCATTATACCAATTTGAGAAACTTTTCATCTGAAAAATAATTTTCGGCCGATTGGGATCATCTTCAGCGGGTAGCAGCGTATCAGGAAGTTGGATATCCAGCATGTTTAGCATTTGATGCCAGTGCCCCGCTAATTCTCTGCTGCTTATCGATGTTCTTATTCTGTGCCCAACAAAAGTTGGAGAACACCAACATTGCTATTATAAATCACTACTGTCCGAACAAAAAAATAGCTCATGGCATGAAAATTGTTAGATTGGGATCTGCTTAAAATCTCAACAACAACCTCACGACCATGAGCCCTACAAAGATCGCAAAAAAATCCGACAAACCCTTATTAGGTCAAATATTAGAACTCGTTCCCTCCGCACTACTGAATAAAACGATTGCTGAACATGAATCCGACAAGCACTGTCACAAATATAAAACATATGATCAGCTGGTGGCGATGATGCCCGGCAGCTGAATAAATGCCATACCCTCCGGGAGATCGCTCAGGTCATCAGCATCAGCCCAAAATTTCTCAAAGATATCGGCCTCGAGCAAAGCCCGGCCAAATCGACGATGAGCGACAGCCACGCCAAACGGGACTGGCGGGTCTTCCAGAGGCTGTATTTGGGACTTCTGGAGCATTTTTCGGGGCTCTTTAGGAAGCGATCGGAGTATAAAGTCATTAAACAGGTCAAAGGCAAGCACGTCAAGCTGGTCGATGCCTCGATTATGAGTGTGTGCCTGGAGCTGTTTCCCTGGGCGAAGTTCCGGACAGCCAAAGGCGGCATTAAGATGCATGTGAGCCTGGATGAGGCTACCATGATCCCCGATATGATTAATTTGACGCCGGCCAAGGTCAGCGACCGCCGAGGCGCGGATAACTTTCGATACCGGAAAGACACAATAGTGGTGGACGACCGCGGCTATTTTGATTTTGGGCTGTTTGCCACGCGCATCGAAGACCAAAACTATTTTGTCACCCGGATCAAGTCCAACACCGTCTATGAATCTATCGTCGAAAACGATCTTCCAGAGGGCAAAGACGAGCATATTTTAAAAAACGAGCTAATTTATTTGACGGGGCAGGCTGCCGTCGAAGCCAGCATCGATCAAATAAAACTGCGCCGTGTAGCCATCTATAAAGAGGAAGGAAACAAGGTTATTGAGGTGATTACCAATAATCTGGATTGGTCGGCTGCTACGATCGGGGAGCTCTACAAACGCCGCTGGCAAATTGAGATCTTTTTCAAACTGATCAAGCAAAACCTGCAGATCAAAACATTCTTGCCCGCCAGTGAAAACGCCTGCAAGTCCCAGATCTTCATTGCCATGATCGTTTACTTGCTGTTGGAGCTGATTCGCCGGAACATCAGTAAGACCTATCACTGTTTTGGGCACTTCGTAACCCTGATCCGGGTCTGTCTAACCCAGTACAACCGCCTGGATTACATCGCCAGTGAGATTCAGATCACCGTGCAGAAAGCCAAACGGCGTTATAAGCCACCCGATACCAGTCAGCAAACGCTGACTTTCGGGTAGTTTTTGTTTTGGAATTCCGCTATAAAATGCACCTTATAATCTTTTAAACACACTTTTTATGCCCTAACTGAAAAATGTTCGGACAGAAGTGATTATAAATAGACAAAACTTTTTCATAGTAGTCACCTCATATCTTTTGATATTCGTACTTCAAAAGGAGAAACGGACAGGCCCTTTTCATAATACAAGATACAAGTTTATACTTTGGGGGTTGTCTGCCCTCGCATACCGAATGCTAACAGAATTTGGCACCCCCTCACTCCAGACCAGACTTTATCTGGGGCAATGATTTTTGTCTCAGCCCAACTAAAAATTTCGTCTTCTCCGGTCATAGAGAAACCCTCCAATGATCCTCCAGCCTGGTTACCAATCCCTAGTGTAGCTACCAGTTAATTAGTAAAGTACTTTAATTTGTTTTTCCGTATCATGCAGGAAAAACACCATGAGTAAATTAACTTTGCCTAAAATTACGGACGAAGCCAATCGACAATTGATCACATGGACCCGCTCCCATAAAGTGGAACATCGTCTTCGTTTGCGGGCTCA
>DATGUX010000005.1:0-2720 GCA_035300985.1 Fodinibius sp. | reverse complement strand
ATCAGAAAGACTTCTAATGGCTTTAATGCCGTCTTTAATAAGCGGAACCTTAACCACCACATTATCGGCAATAGTTGCCAGATTCCGGGCTTCTGCCATAATTTCGTCATATTCGGTGGATACTACCTCTGCAGAAACATCGCCGTCAATCATATTGCATATCTTGGCAATATGTCCCTCAAAATCGGCCACACCTATCTTGGCACATAAACTGGGATTAGTCGTTACGCCATCCAGCACGCCCAAATCATGGGCCTCCTGAATTTCATCAAGATCAGCAGTGTCAATAAAAAATTTCATGAGAAACAATATATTTTAGTTAAGGGTTTTAATAGTCATGTTCAAGTAACTAATGCAACACAGCGGTGTTTTCATCTAAATTACCGGCCAGTAACCTTCTGCTAAAGCGGTTTTGGGCCGGCACCAAACGCTGGGTGGCCGCTTCATAATTTAACTGTTCATTATCCCCGATGGCATATTTGATACCTGCTTCAAGAATCGCTAAGACATTGGAGTTACTATATGACTGCTTGGTATGTCCCACTCCCATATAGAATGACCGGCCACCATCAAACTCCCGATACCAAACCATAGGATGGTTACTACCCATACTACCGCCTTCATAGGCATCCTCATCAATTTGGGTTAAGATATTTGCATCCTTGGGCGGTTGTTTTTTAAAGTTATACCACTCATCGGTATGTGTCCAGGGATTGGGTAAGGTATCCAGTACCGGGAAATTAGCATCGGAATGTATTTTTAGCTTAGCAGGCTGTACTTTGGGATGTTCCTCAAAATAGGTTCCGACCAACTTACCATACCACGGCCAGTTATATTCGGTATCTGATGCAGCGTGGACGCCTACATATCCTCCACCAGCCTGAATATACTGCTCAAATGCTGCTTGTTGCTCATAATCGAGTACATTCCCGGTAGTATTTAAAAATACTACCGCCGAATACTGCGAAAGATTTTCTTTTGTGAATGATGCCGAGTTCTCTGTGGTATCAACGCTAAAATTATGTTCCTTTGCCATTTTAAGTAACGCTTGCCTGCGTTTGGGTATAGACTCATGTCTGAACCCTTCCGTTTTAGAAAATACCAATACCTTGGGTTGGCCTTCTCTTTTGTTTGAACATGCTGTTAACAGCACTGAACTAACATAGAAAAGCACCATACAAAATATAGAGAAAGATTTTTTCATCATAACTTTCTGAAAAACAGGTTTGAATTGATCAATTAGCCAATTGTTTTGGCAAGGAGGGCCAGTGATTCACCGAGCATTCTAATCACTTCCCATCCAAACCCAGTACCCTTCGGTTAAAGGTTTCATCCGTTTCGCCCCCCGCAAAGTCGTCAAAGGCCTTATCCGTTGTTCGGATGATATAATCGCTAATAAGCTGCGCTCCTTCCCGGGCCCCGTCTTCGGGATGCTTCATGCAGCATTCCCACTCGAGCACCGCCCAGCTGCCCGCGCCATATTTCGTCAGCTTGCTGAATACTTGCTTAAAGTCAACCTGCCCGTCGCCGATGGACCGAAAGCGTCCCGGCCGGTCAACCCAGCTCTGGTAGCCTCCGTACACGCCGCTGCGTCCGGTGGGATTAAACTCGGCATCCTTCACATGGAACATGCTGATTTTATCGTGATAAATATCGATAAATTCCAGATAATCCATGCACTGCAACACAAAGTGACTGGGATCATATAGTATCTTCACCCGTGGATGGTTGCCCGTGGCTTCCAGAAATCGCTCGTAGGTAATGCCGTCGTGGAGGTCCTCGCCGGGATGGATTTCGTAGCAGACATCCACGCCACATTCCTCAAAGGTGTTGAGGATGGGCTCCCATCGCCGGGCCAGCTCCTCAAAGCCCTGCTCCACAATGCCTGCCGGTCGCTGCGGCCACGGATAAACGGTATGCCACATCAGTGCGCCGCTGAAGGTGCCGTGGGCCTGAAGCCCCAGGTTTTGGCTGGCTTTGGCCGCATATTTTAGCTGCCGGACGGCCCATTCCTGGCGTTCCCGGGCTTTGCCGTGCAGCTCTTCGGGGGCAAAAGCATCAAAAAGCTCATTATAAGCCGGATGCACCGCCACCAGCTGCCCGATGATGTGAGAGCTTAGCTCGGTTATCTGCAGCCCGGCTTCCTGGACCGTGCCCTTTAGCTCATCGGCATAGGTTTTACTTTCGGCCGCTTGTTTAACGTCGATACATCGGGGATCCCAAATAGGAATCTGCACGCCTTCATAGCCTAAGCCGGCCGCCCACTCGCATATATTTTCAAGATTGTTAAATGGCTTTTCTTCTCCGAGAAACTGGGCTAAAAACAGCCCGGGTCCTTTTATGGTTTCCATACTGTCAATCGTTATCTATTTAATATTTACTGTTTAAAATCTGAATTTAGGAATATATAAAGCCTAATCCTTCTAATATTAGTGGCTAAAAGCTACTCCAGGTCAATCCACTTTTTATCGCTCTGTCCGGAGGCGATGACTTTTTCGATGAACAGCATCCCGCGCAGGCCTTCATCCACGCCGGGAAAATCGAGCCACTCCGGTTTTGGTTCTTTCCCTTCCCTGCGTGCTTTGACCGTCAGGGCAAAATTACGATATAAATTGGCAAAAGCTTCCAGATAGCCTTCCGGATGGCCGGCCGGCGTGCGAGTGTTATGCAGGGCCAAATCAGAGATATAGCCCACATTATCTCCCGTTCTTTTAATTTCT
>DATGUX010000004.1:0-2212 GCA_035300985.1 Fodinibius sp. | reverse complement strand
TCTCATAATGGATGTATTATTGCTGTTAGAGTGCGTCATAGGTTGTTATCGGGTTGAAAATTGATAAATGGTGGTGGTGTTGTAAGTGTCCCCCGGCTCCAGGATGGTCGACGGAAAATCGGCTTCGTTGGGAGCGTTAGGAAAATGCTGCGTTTCGAGACAAAATCCTGAATGCTGCTCGAATGGAATACCGGCTGGACTTTCGAGTGACCCGTCGAGGAAGTTACCGGTATAAAACTGTACGCCCGGCTCTGTGGTAAATACCTTCATTTCGCGTCCACTGGCTGGCGAATAAACCTTGGCGGCCAGGAACACAGAGTCAGCAGCCGGTTGATTCAGCACAAAGTTGTGATCATATCCCCGACCGTCTATCTGGTCGATACGTTCTCCGATACTATGGAAGTCAGTAAAGTTGAAGGGCGTTCCTTCTACGGAAGCAATCTCGCCGGTGGGAATCAACTCCTCATCCACGGGCGTATACTGATCGGCGTGGAGCTTCACCTGGTGGTCTAAAACAGTGCTATCCATATTGCCGGTAAGATTAAAATAGGTATAGTTCGTCAGGTTTACGGGCGTGGCTTTTGTGGTTGTAGCCTCATAGTCGATTTTAAGTTCATTCTGGTCCGTCAGTGTATAAGTAACTGTAACATCGAGTTCCCCGGGATAGCCTTCCTCCATATCTTCACTGACATAATGAAGCTCCAGGACACCTTCGTCCGTCATTTTGGGTTCCCATAACACATCATCGAAGCCTACCTTTCCGCCATGCAGATGGTTATCGCCGTCATTCGTTGCAAGCGTATAAGTTTTTCCGTTGAGCTCGAATTTACCATTAGCAATGCGATTTCCATACCGTCCGATAAGAGCTCCGAAATTGGGATTTTCGCCCACATATTTTGCCAGGGAATCGAAGCCGAGCGTCACATTCTCTATGGTACCGTCCTTATCCGGTGCCCTTATAGCCGTTACAATCCCCCCGTAATTGATGATATCGACCTCCATTTTATTGGCATTAGTCAGTGTATAAAGGTACACCTTGCTTCCATCCTCCATCGTCCCGTATTCGGTTTTAGTAATATCAGCAGGCTCTTCGGTTTCTTGCTCCTCCTTTTTTGATTTGTTATTGCCGCTCGAACATCCGCCAATTACCAGCATTGATAGGCTCAACATGCAAATGCTTACAAATTCCATCATATGTTGTCCCAATAATATTGATCCCATTTCTTTTTTCATTTTGTTATTATTTATGACTTTTATTCCCGTTAAATAGCATGACAAAGCCTCCGTTACCTTTCATTGAGACCTCTACCATGCCCGATGAGGACAATGTAACATTGCGATGAGAAAACGAAAACTTTGTCTTGCCATCACCAATCATCGTCCCGCTTGCGGTATCAGGTAAAAAAGACAGGTGCAGTGTTATCTTTTTGGGATTTTTCTCGCCGTTGATCCCGGCTACGAACCAGTGCTCTCCCTTGCGTCGAGCAATGACCACCAGCTTGCCCGGATAGCCATCCACAAATTCCATCTCATCCCAGTTTACGGGAATCCGTTTTACAAGGCTCTTCACATAATCCGGCACCTTTTCCATCCCGCGGGCCGTTTCTGCATAGTGCTGAATGCCCGAAGCAAACAGCACAGGCAGTGCCAGCTCATGAGCGCTGGTTGTTTTTCGTTCAGTGTTATTCAACTCGGTAAAGCTCATGGGCGTATAATCCATGGGCCCGAACACATTTCGCGTAAACGGCAGCAGCGTATTATGGTTTGCTGCCTTATCGGCATTGGCCTGCTCAAAAGTGATATATTCGAATCCCTTGACCGATTCCATGGTCATAAGATTGGGCCACGTTCTGTGCCATCCCCGGGGCAGCGTCGTACCATGCGTGTTGACCATTAGATGGTGATCGGCCGCATCTTTAAAAATATCCAGGTGGTACTGTATCATCGACTGTCCATCGCCGCCAAAAAAATCAACCTTAATCCCTTTGATCCCCATTTCTTGCAATTTGCTAAACTCTTCAACCCGGTCTTCGTGCGTCAGCAGCTGGCTTTTGGGATGATAGGTTGTCTTGTTCCAGCTCCCCGATGAATTATACCATAAGAGCAGGCTCACATCTTTGGTTGCGGCGTAATGAGCCAATTCTTCGATACGTTCATAGCCGATGGTTGTATCCCAGTTGACATCCACCAGCGTATATTCCCAGCCCATTTC
>DATGUX010000003.1:0-4212 GCA_035300985.1 Fodinibius sp. | reverse complement strand
TTTCCCGGTATTCACCCTATAAGAAACGTCCCAAATCAGAGCGTACTCAAAAAAGTGTGAATTAATTTTACCTGAAATGCTTCACACTCGAAGCTCTTGGTGAATAATCCGGGTTAAAAAGGTGAGAATAACTAAAAGGTGGCCTTTGCATTACTTACCAATATCAAGAAGATATAGAGGGTTGAGCCAACCTGCGTGCAAGGACCTACATCGCCAAATCCTGAGAAATCGGGAACAGGCCGTGCTTCGGCAGGCGTGCGCAGCCGAAACCCGTTTTATCGTGTAAGCCGGCCCCTTCGATTCCGCTCAGGGTCCACTATTTGCTTTTCAAGAGTTCTTTAAAAGAAAAAGCCTAAGACACTTTATGCTATCTCTGTTAAACCGGAATTTTATTGAGCAATATACTCCGGAGACTTTTTATGGCTCTATGCAAATGGTTGCGTACACTCTGAACGTTAATCTCCATGACGTCAGCAATCTCTCGGTTCGTCAATCCATGATAATATCTTAAGAATAGTGCTTCCTTTTGGCGGCCGTTGAGGGTATTAATGGCATTGAGAAGTTTTCTTTTCTTCCTGTCTTCCAGATCCAGGTTTATCTCGATCTCTTCCATCAAAAACGAATCAGAAAACAGCTCATCTATATAGGTTCTATTACGTTCTAATCTATTTTTGTGCTTCTTTATGTTACGCAATAAGATCCTTCGCAGGGAATAAAGTAAATAGTTTTCTACGGATTGAGCCCGTCCTAAACTGTCATGTGTTCTCCACAATCTCAGAAAGAGTTTTTGTATTCCATCTTTGACCAGCTCTTTGTCAGCGATGAGCTTGACTCCGTAGCTAAATAGAGCGGAATAATAGATCCTGAAAAGTGCATTCAACGCCTCCCTGTCTCCCGTGCAAAGCGAATCCCATAGCTGTACGCTATCTTTATGAGAGTCAATATCCTGGTCTTTATGATAAGGAAACATACTGCCCGGCGATCCCAAAACCATTAGTGATTATTGTTATCAAAAGCCTTAGGATTAGATAGCTAATTTTAATGCTATTTTCAATAGCAAACACTTTGATAATAAAAGCCCCGGAACCCGATGCGACATTCCCTATCGTTTTATACAAATATCATGATGACCGAATAAGACTTTCCAAAAGCTTAAACATCAAAAAAAGCCAACATCTGTTGATATTGGCTTTTTATTCTTTTTAGTAGATCTACTGAGTGGTTTACAATTCTTTAATTTTAATATTTCTAAAACTGACGCGGTTGCCATGATCCTGCAAACCGATATAACCTTCCCTTGCGTCGCCAAATTCGGGATGATCCTTAAACTTACTGTTACGAATCATCTCGTACCAATCGTTGGACCACAGCTCATAGGCAACGACCTTTTCTCCATTTTGCCAGTGCTCAATATTAGCTCCGTCAGCAACAATCTTCGCTGAATTCCATTCGCCATAGGGCTTGGCGTTTTGCGGCTTGGCGGGGATTAAGTCGTAGAGCGACCCGGCCTTGCGGTTTCCGTCCTTGCCTCGAGAGGCATCCGGATGGTTGATATTGTCCAACACCTGCATTTCGGGAGCCGACCAATATATCGGCTGGGTGGGCTGCTCCATAGCACGATAAAAAACGCCGCTGTTGCCGCTCTTTTCCACCTTCCACTCCAGTTTTAAAATAAAATTGCCGTACTTTTGGCGGGTGATGATGTCGCCTGCGCCCCCGTCAGCCAAAACGGTCAAAAGACCATCCTTAACTTCCCAGCCCTTCGCGGGAAAGTCATCGCCCTGGTAGCTGCGCCACTGATCGGCCGACTGGCCGTTAAAAAGAAGTTCCCAGCCGTCCTCTTTTTCGTCTTGAGATAATGTATTCTGCTGTGCGTTGCTCATACTGCTGCATGCTGATATAAAAAATACTATTGCAGTTACAAAAGGTAGAAATCGCATATAGCTCATTAGATTGGATGAATATTACTGTTTTAAGCCTTGTTTTTAACCTTACCAGCCATTCCGATATGCTCCATCGCCTCGTGCGAACACCCTTCCCAATTGTAAGGCTGGTTACCCATATAACCGATATCCTCCATACCAATTTTACTGGACCAGAAGCCGGAGGATACTAAGTCACGGAATTTGTTAAAAAAAGTAACCCCCGCCTCCATCCCGGGCTCAGCGATCTTGGGATAAGCAATTTGATCCAGCATTTCCTTTTGCTCATCCACCGAACAGTCGATGAATTCTTTATTAAATTGCTTGCGGCACTGCACATCCAGCCACTGAAGTCCACCTCGGATAGGCGTCTGTTTCTCCGGCTGATCGAGCATGGTAAAATCAATAAATTGCGGCACACCGGCTTCCTCGGCGTTACCGGACCGATCATCGGCGGGTATAATTAAATTGGAAAGCTGCCGAACCATCTCAAATTCATGTTCATTAAAAAACTGGTTCTCCCATTTCTCAATAACATCGTCGGTAACATACTTCCAAAACTTATGCTGCTGGCCCGCCTCTTTGGGAACCTGTTCACAACCAGTCATTACAAAGCTGGCAGCTAAGGTACCCAGTGATAATGTTTTAATGGCATCTCTTCTATCCATAACTGTATGTTCTTTTATTAATGAGTCTACCGGCGCTACCAGCGTGGCTATTTATGATCCCGGCGCTTTAGCCTTAAACTCAAATCCGTTAATTAGATGTTTCCTTTATTCATTTGGTCCGTAATATATTCTGAGGTCCGCATTGAAAGGGCCAGGATCGTCCAGGTAATATTTTTATGCGGCATAGATACGAGGGGACCTCCGTCGGCTACAAACAGATTGGGCACATCGTGTGCCTGGCAGTGCTCGTTTAGAACGGATGTATTGGGATCATCACCCATGCGCGTGGTACCACACTCATGAATAATTTCACCCGGATTGGTAATGCCGTATCCATCCTCCTTCGAGGGCATATCCCACATTGCCGTGCCCCCCATCTCGTCAATAATGCCGCGGAAGGACTCCTGCATATGCTTCACCTGATTATATTCCTGATCGCTCCAGTCATAATTAAACCGCAATACGGGAATGCCCCATTCATCTACTACATCGGGATCAATTTCACAGTAGTTATCTTCGTAAGAGATAGCTTCTCCACGGCCTGAAAACCCTACCATTGAGCCGTAATAGCGCCGATAATCTTCTTTCAGATCCTTGCCGTAACCGCCGCCGCCCTTGGGACGATCGTCGTAAATATCCGTATAGTTTTGGATCCCGCCCATAAAGCCATAGCTGGGCATGCCGCGTCCGCCCCACAGTTCCACATGATAACCCCGGGCAAAATCAAGCTTGCTGTTATCTTCCCACCATGGAATATACAAGTGCATGCCGCCCGTGCCATCCTCATTGTGGGCCGGCATATCCATCAGGTCAGGGATAAGTCCCATGACCGAAGTACCGGTGGAGTCGTTAAGATATTTGCCTACCATTCCACTGGAGTTAGCCAGTCCATCGGGAAAGTCAGTCGACTTGGAGTTCAGCAGCAGCCGGGCGGATTCGCAGGCACTGGCCGCCAGTACCACCACCTTTGCCCGTACCTTATATTCTTGTTTATCCTCTTTGTTAACATAGGAGACGCCCGTGGCTTTGCCATCCTTGTAGTTTACTTCGCGAACCATAGCCCCGGTAATAATCTCCAGATTTCCCGTCTCCAGCGCCGGGGGAAGCAACACAGAAGGCGAGGAAAAGTTGGAGTGTGTTGCACAGCTGCGGTTACATTGCCCGCAGTAGTGGCAGGCGGCACGCCCGTTATGTGATTCCGTAATAATAGACAGTCGCGAGGGGATGCATGGAATTCCAATATCATCGCAGGCATCCTTAATTAAATACTCATAGCATCGCGGCTCGGGGGGATCCATATATATCCCTCCCGGGGCATTGGGGATACCTTCATTCGTTCCAAAAAGTCCAATTAACCGATCAATACGATCATAATAGGGCTTGACGTCTTCATAATTGATAGGCCAGTCATCGCCGTGGCCATCGATACTTCTGCCATTGAAATCGTCCGGGCCAAAACGCAGGGAGATGCGTCCCCAGTGGTTGGTGCGTCCGCCGAGCATGCGTCCGCGGAACCAGTCAAAATTACTGTCATTCTTCTGGGTGTAGGGTTCTCCTTCGATATCCCATCCTCCAAAGCAGGCATCAAACTCACCAAAAGGCTGCAACTGCGTGCCTCGGCC
>DATGUX010000002.1:0-2821 GCA_035300985.1 Fodinibius sp. | reverse complement strand
GGCAAACCGGCTGATACCTATATTAATTGCGCAAATATGGAGTGCAATAAATTGTTTGTGTGCTCAGAGGAAGGAGCCATTCAGATGGAAGGATGCTGCAGTGAAGAGTGCAGGCAAAGCGATTACAAACGACCCTTCGATCCCGAAAATGCTTTTCGTCCCTTCCGCAAATGGTATCATTACTTTGACGATAATTTCAAAGATCGCGAAATGGAAGAACAGCCACAGCAGTAAGGCTGGCAGCTTTTGAAAGCCGTCAAGCCCTTGCTCTTTACTTATCCGTCAAAAAACGCTTTGGCAATGGATGAAAAATGCGCAGGGCGATCGAGGAAGGCATAATGTCCGGCATGGTCGATAACGACAAGCGCGGCATTAGCTATTCCTTTCTCCATACGCCTGGCCTGATATAAGGGGGTGGACTGGTCATCTCTGCCCCAAAGCAGCAGAACGTCGTGGGGAATCTCAGGCAGGCAGGGTTCCAGGTATTCGCTGACCGTTTTAACAAAGGTCTGACGCATTACCCCGCTGAGCTTGCTGTAGTCACTGGAACCGAGCGATTTCCATAGCGACGTTTGGCGAAGCTTTTGGAGGGCTCTTTCGCGAAGGTTAGACGGCAGGATCAAGAAAGGAGCTTTGAGCGTTTTGGCGGTATATTTTTTAACGTAGTAGGAGGCGCTACGCTTAGGCTTCATGCCCGCCCCGCCCGTAATTAAGACCTTATCGATGTTATCCTGTATCTCAGGACGTGCGCAAAGCTTAAGGGCGATGCGTCCTCCGAAGGAATGCACCAGTAGGTCTACCTTATCCATTTCCCGATCCGTAATAAAGTGCTGAATAAGGTCAGCGTAATCATCCACCGACCAGGGCTGGGCCGGAGGTGGGGAATCGCCGAAGCCGGGGAGATCAAACAGGTAACAACGATGTGTGGATTGCAGCTGTTGGGCCAGTGGCTCCATTACCTGTCCATTACTGCCCCAACCGTGCAGAACAAGTAAGGATTTGCCCCGGCCTGTCGATTTGAAAGAAACCGGAAGATCCCCATAAGTATATATCTGTTCATTCTTCATAACTGAGGGCAAACTTCCAATTAATTTTATTGCTAAACAAGATTTAATTGTAAGGATTGGCTTGTAAAACGATCATACTTATATAGAGATCATAATGAGAGATAAAAAAGAGAGGAATAGTTATGAAAAGGGAGTTCTTTTTTTGGTTAGAAAAGTTGAAGATAACGCCGGCTGAGCGCCAGGCTGTTTCTGTTGTGATGGGTCTGCTCTTGATCTTTGGCACATTGAATATGACACTTTCATCGGCGCAACCATTTGCCGGCGATCAGTATTCGGAGCTGGAGAAAAAGTTTGAGCAGCGCACAGCCCAGCTTAAAATGAAAAAGCAGAAGCGTATGCAGCGATACTATCCGCCGGTAACTCAGCAAAGGACTATGGTTGTTGAAGTCGATACCGTACCGGAAGAAACGACGAATAAACGTCCTCCGAAAAAGGAGGCTGAAGATAAGGGATCTGAACAGAATAAGCTCATTAACGTAAATAAGGCCGATCGCGAGACCTTAAAGCTGCTGCCGGGGATTGGTCCCGCTTATTCCAAACGTATTATTTTATACCGCCAGGAGAACGGCGGATTCAAGTCCGTCGAGGAGCTTAAAAAAATTAAAGGGATCGGTGAAAAACGACTGGAAAAATTGAAACCATTTGTCAAACTTAAGGACTCTAAGTAATCAACTGATATCCGAATGGCAACGCGTATCTTGTGGGCCGATGATGAAATTGATCAGCTAAAGCCCCACATCATTTTTTTGGAAAATAAAGGCTTTGAAGTAACGCCGGTAACCAACGGTGGCGATGCCGTTACGTTGATAAGGGATCGTTCCTTTGATATCATCTTCCTGGATGAACAGATGCCCGGAATGGACGGGCTGGCTACACTAAACAAAATCAAGCGCCTCAATTCGGTGCTGCCGGTGGTGATGATTACCAAGAGTGAGGAAGAATCGATTATGGAGGATGCCATTGGCGGCAAAATATCGGATTATCTGATTAAGCCCGTCAATCCCAACCAGATATTACTGACGACCAAGCGGATCCTGGAACGGCGCCGCATACGCAGCGAAAAATTTGCCCAAACCTACCTGCGTAACTTTAATAAAATTGCTGACCGGATTAGCAAACAAACCGACTGGGAGGAGTGGATAGAAATTTACCGGCAACTAACGCGCTGGGATATCGACCTGGAGACCTCTGAGGAGTCGCTTCGGCAGGTGCTGGGCGATCAATATCGGGAGGCCAATTCTATGTTCGGGCGCTTTATTGAGCGTGAGTACCGGCATTGGCTGCAGCAATCCACTCCCGAGCGTCCGGCGCTTTCGACTGACCTTGTTCGCGAATACGTATTGCCGCATCTGCAAAACGAGCAGCCCTTATTCTTTTTTGTGATCGACTGCATGCGCTACGATCAGTGGCTGGTTTTCCAGGATTTGCTGGGCGACAGTTTCAGTATCGACACGGATTTTTATTATTCGATTCTGCCAACGGCGACTCCTTATTCGCGCAATGCCATCTTCTCTGGACTGTTTCCGCTGGAGATACAGAAGCAATATCCAAGCTTATGGCAGCAAGGCGATGACGAACAGTCGCTCAATCAGTTTGAGGAAGAGCTGTTGCTTCGGCAGCTGAAACGCCATCGCATTCGCAAGACGGCAAAATACGAAAAGGTGCTGAATATTGACGATGGTCGTAAAGTATTAGGCAATATTCATAATTATTTGCAGATGCCTTTCAGTGCTTTCGTCTACAATTTTGTGGAT
>DATGUX010000001.1:0-4586 GCA_035300985.1 Fodinibius sp. | reverse complement strand
TCTATTGAAATCAGGGACCAATACGGTCTCTTTATCGACGGAAAGTTTCGAGAACCCGAGAAGGGAAGGTATTTTTCTTCCATAAATCCGGCTACCGAAGAAGAACTTTCTTCCATTGCCGAAGCTACGCAACAGGATGTTGATAAGGCCGTAAAAGCCGCCCATAAGGCCTACGTAAAGATATGGTCCACGATGGAAGCCTCCGACCGGGGCAAGTATATCTTCCGCCTGGCACGTCTTATCCAAGAGCGTGCCCGGGAGTTTGCCATCATCGAATCGATGGACGGCGGTAAGCCCATCCGGGAATCCCGTGATGTCGATATTCCTCTGGCTGCGGCTCACTTTTTTTATTATGCCGGCTGGGCTGATAAACTGGATTACGCCTTCCCCGGAAAAAAAGCTGAGCCTTTAGGCGTAGCGGGACAGATTATACCCTGGAATTTTCCCATGCTGATGCTGGCCTGGAAAGTCGCCCCGGCCCTGGCTACCGGAAATACGGTGGTACTCAAGCCCGCCGAAACGACCTCACTCACGGCCCTTAAATTTGCCGAACTTTGCCGCGATGCGGGGCTTCCGGAAGGAGTGGTGAATATTGTGACCGGAGCCGGGCAGACAGGATCACTGATGATAAACCATGAAGGAGTCGACAAGATTGCTTTTACAGGCTCAACCAAGGTAGGTAAAATTATTGCTGAGTCATTGGCCGGGACCGACAAACGATATACGCTCGAACTGGGCGGCAAGGGACCGAATATCATCTTTGAAGACGCTGCCATCGATCAGGCGGTAGAAGGCATCATTGACGCCATCTTTTTTAATCAGGGTCATGTGTGCTGCGCCGGTTCCCGGCTGCTGGTGCAAGAAGGAGTTGCTGATCAGGTAATCCAAAAGCTGCGCGACCGGATGGAAACGCTCATCGTGGGTGATCCGCTGGATAAAAATACTGATATCGGCGCCATCAACTCTGAACAGCAGTATAATAAGATTAATAAATACTTGGAATTGGGCGTCAACGAAGGAGCTGATATGTATCAAAATTCCAGCAGCTTGCCAGAGACGGGTTACTTTTGCCGGCCCACACTTTTCACCAATGTAGGCCAGTCCAATCGCATCGTCCGCGAGGAAATCTTCGGGCCGGTACTTACCATTCAGACCTTCCGCACGGCCGAAGAAGGCATCCAGAAAGCCAATAATACGCCTTACGGCCTGGCCGGAGGCGTTTGGACCGACAAAGGCTCAAAAATATTTAAAGTAGGCAGCGAAATTGATAACGGCGTGGTTTGGTCAAATACCTATAATAAGTTTGATCCTACCTCCCCTTTTGGCGGCTATAAGGAAAGCGGCAAGGGCCGTGAAGGCGGGCTGCAAGGCCTGTATCCCTACGTAAATTTGAAATAAAAAAATTAGCGAAAGCGGACTTAATCTGTCTCCTATTATTTGCTGTTAAGAAGACCTTATAAATAAATTAGTTATGTCAGATCGAATAGAAGTGCTCAAAACATATAAAACTTATATCGGCGGACAGTTTCCGCGCACCGAATCCGGCCGGTATTATAAGGTTTATGACGGAAATGAGGATATCCTGGCGAATGCCTGTCAGTGTTCCCGCAAGGATGTCCGTGATGCTGTAGTCGAGGCGCGCAAAGCCCAAGGCGGGTGGGCCGGCCGCACGGCCTATAACCGGGGACAGATTCTCTATCGTATCGCCGAAATGCTGGAGGGACGGAAAGCTCAATTTGCCGAAGAACTGCAAACCCTCGGATATACAGGTAAGCAGGCCAAAGCTGAAGTGTCTGAATCGATCGACCGGCTTATCTATTATGCCGGATGGTCGGATAAGTACCAGCAGGTATTTGGAACCATCAACCCGGTGGCCAGCTCACACTTTAACTTTTCCATCCCCGAACCGACCGGCGTAGTGACCATCTGGGCGCCTGAAGAACAGCCGCTGCTGGGACTTGTCTCCGTCATTTCTCCCGTCATTATTGGCGGTAATACCTGCGTTGTGCTGGCTTCCGAGCAATATCCGCTAAGTGCCGTAAGCTTTGCGGAAGTGTTACACTCCTCAGATGTTCCCGGTGGCGTGGTCAACATTTTAACGGGTTACCGTTCCGAACTTCTTAAGCATATGACTTCACATATGGATGTCAATGCCTTTTTCTACACCGATCCCGACACAGAGCAGGAACAACGGAAACAAATTGACGAGAATGGTTCTTTAAACCTAAAACATATTATTCGAAAGCCGGTGGAAGATTGGTATGATGAAGAGGCAAAATCTCCTTACTTTATAACCGACTTTCAGGAAATAAAAACAACCTGGCATCCAGTAGGACTTTAATATTTAGTATTATGAAATCATTGCCCTTTACGGCTTTTGCTTCTCTATTTTTACTTAGCGCGCTACTCTTTACCGCCTGCTCTACAACAAAGCCGGCGGCTGATCAAGGCCCCTCGGAACCCTCAATGGATGCTACTAAAGGGTTGAGCGAGGAAGAACAAGAACTCCAGCAGCTCTTAGACCGCACGCGCGATGTACTGGCAGACCAGCAAAAGGATGGACAGTTGGAAGTGCCCCCGGTTTTTCGAAAGGGTGGGTCCGGTTCGGGCGAAAATATCCAACAAAACCCATATCAAGGCTTCCGCATTCAGCTCATATCCACACGAGACGTAGAAAAAGCTGATGAGGTTGCCGCTGACTTCGAGGAATGGATTAGGGAAGTTTTTCCCGCTTATCCGGCAGAGACTTACGTAATCTTCCAGCAACCCTCCTACAAAGTCCATATAGGTGACTTTCAAAGCCGAACGCGAGCCATTGCTTTCACCAAACTGGTCAAACAAAAATATCCGGGAGCCTGGATCGTCCCGGACCGTATTAATCCTTCCAGCATAGCGCCCGACAGCGTGAGTTTTTCTACAGACCCCGGCGATTTCAAATAGCAGATAAGTTGTTATTCAAGAGCTGCAAGGCTATACGTTAAAGCGAAACAGCATTACATCACCATCCCGCACAATATAATCCTTGCCTTCCTGCCGCATCTCACCGGCCTCCTTGACGGCCTTTTCCGATCCCAGCTCTTTATAAGTTTCATAAGCTACGGTTTCGGCCCGGATGAATCCACGCTCAAAATCACTATGGATCACACCGGCCGCTTCTGGAGCTTTAGCACCCCTTCTGACGGTCCAGGCACGCGTCTCCTTGGGACCCACGGTGAAGTAAGTAATTAGTCCCAGCTCTTTATATGCTGCCCGGATAAGTCGCTCCAATCCGGCGCTTTCAACGCCCAGACCTTCCAGAAACATCTGGCGCTCGTCCTCTTCAAGTTCGGCGATTTCCTCTTCTATTTTTGCACAAAAAGTAACCACCTCATCATCAAAACGACTGGCGATACTCCGTACCTCCTCGACCCATTGGTTGCCCGAATCAAGGTCATCTTCGGATACGTTGCATGCATAAAGTACCGGCTTATCAGAAAGCAGAAATAGCTCCCGAAATGCTTTTCGCTTTTCCCCGTCTGCATCAAAGGTACGCGCAGCATGTCCGGTCTCCAGATGCTCTTTAAGTTCTTGTATAATCTGCAGCTTGCGGACTATTTGCTTCTCTCCGCTTTTGGCTTCCTTTTTTAGGTTTTCAACCCGCTTTTCAACCGATTCCAGGTCTTTAAGAATCAGCTCATCCTCAATAATGTGTACATCTCGCGTTGGGTTAACATCGCCCTCCACGTGGATTACATTCTCATCATCAAAGCAGCGAACCACATGCACAATCAAATCTACCTCACGTATATGGGATAAAAAGGCGTTCCCTTTCCCTTTGCCTTCGGAAGCCCCTTTTACAAGTCCCGCGATATCCACAAACTCTACGCTGGTGGGCAGCTTCTCATTGGATCCTACAATTTCATACAGTGTATTGAGGCGCTCATCCGGTACAGGCACAACCCCAATATTTGGATCGATAGTGCAAAATGGGAAATTAGCGGCATCCGCTCCCGCATCGCTTAAAGCATTAAATAAAGTAGACTTTCCGACATTTGGAAGTCCAACAATTCCACAGCGTAAACTCATGTATAGTAATTGGTTATAAATAACAGTTATAGTGATTAGTCAATACGATCCTGCTGGATAAACTCCTCTTCAGGAAGCACAACGGCCGTCAGCTTTCCATATCCCATGCGATTATAAACGCAGCCCGTATCGATGCCGATCATCTTAGACTCATATATTGGCCGGTTGCGCGGGGTGTGCCCAAAAACTACTTTTTTTTCCCAGGGTAAATCATAAATATTCAGATGTGAGCGTTCCCACAAAAAGTTTTCTATGGCTTTGTCATCCGCCAGCGACTCCTCAATAGTCTGAGTGGGTGAAGGCCCGGCATGCACAAAAAAATACTCTTCAGTATCAAAGTAGAGCTTGGTTGACTCATAAAACTGGCGATGCGCTTCAGGAAGTTCAAATCGTTCATCGCCATGCCGGTAAGAGTTGATCGTGGTACGTCCTCCGTTCATCAGCCACAGGTTCTTATCTCCGCCGCTGAGTGCATCGAGCATCATCTGTTCATGATTCCCGCGTAAAAAAATGCAGTTTGC